>JACWAG010000341.1 GCA_014874425.1 Syntrophaceae bacterium
AAAATGTCGGCGGAACGCCTCTCATACAACTATAAAACCAACACTTACACCGCTCGAGGTAATGTGACCTTGAGCCAGGGCAACACCAGGCTTCGTGCCGACAGTATTGTTTATGAAGCAAAGACAGGAGAACTATCTGCAACCGGTGGCGTAATAGTTCGAGCAGGTTCTGATGTAATTGAAGCTGAAAAAGTTACGATAAACCTTAAAGCTTCAACCGGCGTTATTTTTAACGGTAAACTTCTCCTGACACGTCAACATATCTATCTTGAAGGCAAAGAACTGGAGAAGAAGGGCTCTTCGGATTACGTCGTTAAGGAAGGGAGTTTCACCACCTGCGACGGGGCCACTCCGGATTGGAAAATCACTGGAAAAGATCTGGATGTTACCCTTGAAGGGTACGGAACTCTAAAACATGGTTTTTTCTACATCAAGGACATCCCGGTATTTTATCTGCCATGGCTTATATACCCCGCCAAGCGCGAACGTCAGACAGGCTTTCTAATGCCCTCTACAGCAAGCAGCTCTTTGAGGGGACTTGATTTTCGATTACCATTTTTTCTGAACATTTCTCCAAGCGTAGACGCCACAATTTCTCCCAGGTTCTGTTCTAATCGCGCTTTTCAGACCGGGCTGGAATTTCGATACAATCCTAGTGACGATCTCAAAGGACGATTTTACGGTGAGTACACTTATGATTGGAAGTACGGCCCACCTTCCGACCCGGTAAAGAACCTGTTTTACGTAGTATGGCGTCATGACCAGGATTTGTCAGGCGCAGCCCGTCTCAAGACAAATGTTCAATGGGTTTCTGACAGAAATTATTTTGATACCTGGGGCGGTCGATTTGACAAGCGGCTTCGTGTGCGTTACATGGAATCCAATGCTGTCCTGTACCGCCAGACAAACAGCTTTCTCCTGCAGGCTGAAGCTCGATACTTTGATAACCTCGATCTGCCCGACAACGCGAGAACAGTTCAGAATCTTCCAATACTTACAGCGACTCTTTTCGACAGGCAAGTCCCGTATACGCCATTCTATCTAAGTTCCAATCTGACTTACAATTATTTCCACGCCCCATTAATGAACGAAGCTTGGTCAGGGTCCCGACTGCAATGGGATACCCGGCTCACTCTACCGATTTCGTTTGGACGGTACCTAAAGTTTGATCCGTCTATGACATATTTTGCTCGAGGTTACGCCGGTGATTATTATGAACATGACAAGAGCGTGAGTTCAGTCAATTCGTTTAGGGCTGATCTCTATCAGATCAATAGCGACGCATTCACCGATATTGACAAGATTTACGAAGGCTCATTATTTGGTTTTCAGAAAATAAAGCATACTATACGGCCCAGGGTAGCATGGACATACAGGCCTCTTCGAAGCCGCCAGACGTACCCGTATTTTGACGAGAGTGATCGTATGGATGAGGTTAGCCTGCTTACCGCTGAAGTGCGGCAGTCATTGGTGGGACGTGTTTCTGAGGGTCAGTATTTAGATTTCGCGTCTTTAAGCCTGTCCCAGGGATACGACTTCCACAACACCAGGACAGCCGAAGACCCTTTAGGAGAGAGATCTCCACTTAAATCACACTGGACAAACACTCAGGCTGAACTCTCCATAAGGCCCCATTCACTTCTGGATCTGAGAGCCCAGGCAGAGTATGATCCAGTCATGAACCGAGCGAGGAGTTATTCAGTAAATCTTGGAGTCATGGACCATCGAGGCGATACTATCCAAATTCTTCACCAGTTCGCTGAGGATGAACTCCGTGAAGATCTCAACCGTCAGACCAACCTTAACTTGCAGGTGAAGGTCACATCGGCCATAGATTTTTTTCTTGAGAATCAGTATACGCATCAGTTCAACTTCGCGTATTTTACGAGCCTCGGCCTAAATTACCACCCACAGTGCTGGAGTGTTCTGCTCCGATATTCTGAATCCCGTGAACAGGACCCAATTTCCCACCAGATTAGAGACGCTGACCAGACTGTTTTCCTAACTCTTTCATTGTATGGACTTGGACAGGTTTACCGATATTCTCGTGACTGGAGCGATATGTTCGGGGTGGCTTCAGATTCGACCGCTAATTGGTTCTGAACCCAACTGCGCTGCAAGCATTTAAAGAGTGTTAAAAAATATGATTCCGGGATGTATTCTCGGAACTTGAACAAGTCCGAAATAAAAACAGAGGCGCTCCTTTATGGAAACGCCCCTGTTTGTTTCAAGTTCAGACTGAGTGATCAGTTGAAACTATTTGACGATAAACGGAACCAGCAGCAAAGCCACCATGTTGACGACCTTGATGACTGGGTTCAGGGCAGGGCCGGCTGTATCCTTGTAGGGGTCACCTACGGTATCACCGGTAACCGCTGCCTTATGAGCTTCTCCACCTTTGCCACCAAAGTACCCGTCTTCGATATACTTTTTGGCGTTATCCCAGGTAGCTCCACCAGTTGTCATGGCAATAGCCAGGAACAAACCGACAACGATGCTACCGATAAGCATACCACCGAGGGCTTCCTTGCCGAGGATAAAAGCTACAACCAAAGGTATCACAACCGGCAGCAAGGATGGGATGACCATTTCTTTCTGCGCTGCGGCTGTAACGATGTCCACGCATTTGCCATATTCGGCTTTGACACCGGGAAGACCTTCTCTGAGGCCTTTAATTTCACGAAATTGTCTACGAACTTCTTCTACGATTGATCCCGCGGCCTTACCAACTGCAAGCATACAAAGGGCCGCAAAGAAATAAGGAATGATACCGCCGATTAGCAGACCAACGAGGATTTTGGGGTCGGACAGATCGAACGGTACTGCCTTGCCTGATAAGCCTTCTATGGCGCGTGTATACTCCGCGAAAAGAACTAGGGCGGCCAAGGCGGCTGAACCGATCGCGTATCCTTTTGTAACGGCTTTTGTGGTATTACCAACGGCGTCAAGCGGGTCAGTTCTGTTACGAACTTCTTCCGACAATTCGGCCATTTCAGCGATACCACCGGCATTGTCCGTAATGGGCCCGTATGAGTCAATTGCGACGACTATACCAGTCATTGACAGCATAGAGACAACGACAACGGCGATTCCGTAAAGTCCAGTTCCGGTGCTCCCGGTGAAGCCACCGCCAATTGCGTATCCAATCATGATGGACGCTGCTAGAACTAGTACAGGGAGCACTGTTGAGATCATGCTGATGGCAAGGCCGGCGATGATGTTGGTCCCATGACCTGTCGTTGAAGCCTTCGCCACATATTTAACCGGACCATACATACCGGTGAAGTATTCTGTGATGACAACAATCAGACCGGTCAGCACCAGACCGATCACCGCCAAGAAAAATATACTTGTTGGCTGAATAATGTAGGCCGTGGCAAGCGGTTTACCCAATGGGAGATACCCTGCTACAAAGTAGAATGCCACTGCGGCCAGAATACCAGCAACAGCCATACCTTTGTAAAGAGCGCCCATTATGTAGACGTCTTTTTCGTTTTGGGACCTGTTAATCTTAACGAAGAATGTCCCGATGATCGATGCTATGATGGCCACACCACCTATGAGTAACGGCATAAAGAAGGCTGGGGTCGCCATACCGTAAATGGTGCTGCCAAGCAACATCGCCGCCACGATCGTAACGGTGTAAGTTTCATAAAGGTCGGCGGCCATACCGGCGCAGTCACCAACGTTGTCACCAACGTTGTCCGCGATAACACCCGCGTTGCGGGGATCGTCTTCCGGAAGGTCAGCTTCCACTTTGCCAATAAGGTCGGCGCCAACGTCCGCCGCTTTGGTATAAATACCACCACCCACACGGGCGAACACGCTCATGAGTGAACTTCCAAAGCCTAAGCCGACTAGCGCTGTAAAGATTTTGTGGGCATCAGGATCATGCCCCCTCGCAAGCATGTAGAAACCCGAAACGCCCAGGAGAGCCAGGCCGGTCACGACGATACCAGTCACAGAGCCACCCTTGAACGCCACATCCATGGCGTCTGCAAGGCTCTTGCTGGCGGCGGCGGCCACACGCACGTTTGCGTTGACGGAAACTTTCATCCCGAGGAAACCAGCAAGACCTGAACCAATCAAACCGACCAAGAAGCCGATTGCCGGCATTGTCCCGAGGGCAACCAAGAGGATAACAAATAAAATAGCCGCGATAATAGCCACAACCTTATACTGACGAGTAAGGTAAGCCATTGCGCCTTCAGCGACATAGCTGGATATTTCCTGCATTCGCTCATTACCCGCGTCCTGCTTAAAGACCCAACCCGCAGTTATTAGGCTATAGGCCACTCCCGCGCCCCCACATAATAGGGCGACATAAACAACCCAGTCCATCCACCTACCTCCTTAGAATGATTAGCGAACACTTTATAATGGAAAATACTAGTGTATTGTTGAACATTATATAGATTTGAGTTTATGTCAAGGACAAAAGAGCATTTTGATAGCGCACAAATTCATAGCTCTGCCCCCAAAAGTTCATTATTCGGAACAGCTATAGCGATGCCTATTTGCCGATGGCGACGATGAGCAAAGGGGTGACCCCAGTTGGGATTTTCATAGCGGCGGACACTTGCGCTTCGTTAAAGGCTCCTACTGTACCCAATCTAAGACCAAGCGCCTCTGCCTGAAGATAAAGGTTTTGGTTTGATGCCCCTGATTCCATGTAGACATATTGTATTCCGCGGTTCCCGTATTTGGCCGTTGTCTTGCTGAACGCCGCAGCGATCACGACAATAACCGGAGCGCCGGCCAGCCATAATTGTGACAGGGCAGCCTGAGCTAGGGCCATTCTAGAGTCTTCTTCAGAAATAGGGACCAAGCTGTTACTCGTAGAATTATAATTGTAGACCCCTGCTGGTAATCCCTTCACCGTTCCACTACCTGTTAGTAGAAATATTTCGAGCGGGTATATTCCACCAGCCGACGGCAAGGTCTTCAATGTCGCCCCGCTGATTGCGTCAACAGGCAAAGCGCCGTTAGCCGCCCAGAGTAGTTGGGAAACCTGTTCGACGGTTAGAGGCGTCGTGGTAAAATGTCGAACAGATTTTTTGTTGAGCATACCGGCTTCGACAGACAGTTTCCCTTTGAGAACAGGCTTGGGGAGTTTGATATCATTTGACGAAAAAGCAGCTTCCTGGAATAACAGGCCCCACGCAAGGGTAATCGAGCAAAACGCCAGAGATTTTATGAGCTTCATGGATTTTATTTATCTCGCATTGTTTGTCAGGTATTCAACAATTATCCTATTCGATCTGGAAACACAACATGCGCTGTGTTAGATTTAGTATTTGAATAAATTTTACACTCGGAAAAGGAATCATAAATGCAAAAAACCCTTTCAATAATCAAACCTGACGGAGTAGCCAAGAAATTGATCGGTGAAGTGGTCTCCGTGTTCGAGTCTACTGGTTTCCGGGTAGCGGCCATGAAGATGAAATGGCTCAGTAAGTCTGAGGCTGAAGGATTCTATTATGTGCATAGAGAAAGGCCCTTTTTCCAAGAGTTGATCGAATTCATGACGTCTGGCCCCTTAATCTTAATGGTGTTGGAGGGCGAAGACGTCATAAAGCGAAATCGCGAACTAATGGGAGCGACGGACCCAGCGGAAGCCGCTGCGGGAACAATAAGGGCTCGGTGGGCTCACAGTAAACAAAACAATATTGTCCACGGCTCTGATTCAGAAGAAAGCGCGAAATTTGAGATCGGGCATTTCTTCAGCGGCATAGAGATATTTTGACGGAAACAACCCATAATTTAGGAATAGAAAACCGTGTGGACCTATTGGGGCTAACTCTCGAAGAAACGCAGACATTCTTTCATTCCATGGGTCAGGAGAAATACAGGGCGGCCCAGGTCATGAGATGGATCTACCAGGGGCTCTCGGTTTCTTTCGACCCCATGACCAACCTTTCCAAAGAGCTTCGGGAAAAACTTACGGCTACGGCGCGAATTGGAAGGCTCACCACGCTCCAGGTCTTCAAATCAGAAGATGGTGTCAAGAAATTCCTGTTTGGGCTTGATGATGGATCCAGAATTGAATCTGTTTATATTCCAACTCAAGATCATGACACTCTGTGTATCTCAACTCAAGTAGGCTGCGCTATGGGTTGCAGGATCTGTCGCACTGGTAAAATGGGGTTCACACGTAACCTGACCGCTGGAGAAATAGTAGGGCAACTGCTGGAGGTTCGGCGTCAGATACTTGATTCAGCGGTCAGAAATGTTGTTCTTATGGGAATGGGGGAACCACTGGCAAACCTTAGCAATACCGTCCGAGCCATAAAGATAATGACGAATCCTAATGGACCACAGATTTCGTGGAGACACCTCACGGTGTCAACTTCGGGTCTCGTCCCCCAAATGATTGAACTAGGTCATAGCGTTCGAGTAAAGTTGGCTGTCAGTCTCAACGCGGCAAGTGATGAGGTCCGCAGTCTAATCATGCCAATAAATCATAAATATCCCCTGGATGAGTTGATAGCGGCTATGACAAATTTTCCCCTGCCGAAACGTGATCGAATAACTATAGAATATGTGCTGATAAAGGGACTTAACGACTCAGACTCTGACGCAAGAATGCTGGTAAAACTCCTGAACCCGGTCCGAGCCAAAGTGAATCTCATCCCTTTCAATGAAGAGTTATCCACAGAATTCAAGACTCCTTTACCGGCAAGAGTGGCGGCCTTCCAAGATATACTGATGTCAAAGTCTTTAATTGCGATAATCAGGAAATCGAGGGGCCGTGATATCCTCGCGGCATGCGGCTTACTGGCGTCTGAAAACAGGAGTGATTGTTGAATGAATACATTGAGCGTCTGATGCGCGCTCTGTCTAATCCATCAGCCTACCCTCATCATCCGGATTCTGTCCAGGTAGTTCAAACCCATATCTCGATTGTATTTCTGTCCGGCGCTTACGTTTACAAGGTCAAAAAGCCTTTGTCGCTTGGGTTTCTGGATTTCACAACCCTTGATAAGCGAAAGTTCTTCTGTCATCAGGAGGTAGAACTTAATTCGCGCTTTTCCAGGGATATTTATATGGGAGTAACGCCGATCTATGAATCCGCCTCTGGTGTTATTAATCTCAGTGGAGATGGTCAAGAGATTGATTACGCCGTGTTAATGAAAATCATCCCTGAAGACAAAATTTTACGAAATGCGCTTGCTCTAAATCTTGTTGATGAACCGATCATAGATAAGGTCGCCGCTGCAATACGGGCCTATCATTCGCAGGCTACCGGAGGCCCCCAAATATCGGTCTTTGGAACCCCCGAAGTAATAGCTCAGAATGTCAGGGAGAATTTTTATCAGACTGAAGACTTTGTTGGGAAAACTATTTCATCCGAAACATTTGAATTTGTAAAACGCCAATCACTCAGTTTCATGGAAAAAAATCGCGGGGCCCTGGAACAAAGGGTAAAAGATGGAAACATTCGGGATTGTCATGGGGATCTGCATTTGGATCATGTGGTCCTTTTCGATCAGATTATGCTGGTCGATTGTATCGAGTTTAATGACAGGTTCAGATATTCGGATTGTCTATCGGACATTGCCTTCCTGCTCATGGATTTGGACTTTTCGGGATACCCGGCGTTTTCAAATCGTGTACTCGGGCAATACCTGTTAGGATGCTCTGACGACAAGGTTCATGATCTATTACGTTTTTACAAGGTTTATCGAGCCTATGTACGGGGCAAGGTCCAGAGCTTCACATTGAATGAACCCGAGATTGACACAAAGGAAAGGATGAGGGCAGCTTCAATCGCATCCAACTACTTTAAACTGGCTCGCGCCTACTTCGAGCCGCCCCCAGGACCGACATTAGTGATCATGTGTGGCCTAATGGGCTCGGGTAAAAGTTTTTTAGCGTCAAAACTTGCAATGAGACTCGGGGTTGGGCCAATACGCTCCGATGTTGTAAGAAAAGAATCTTTCAGTTTGGCCCATTCGGAACATCGGCTTGACAACTATGGAGAGGGGATCTATACACGCGCATCGTCTGAAAGAATTTATCAGATGATGTTTGACGAAGCGACTGTACGACTAAAAAGGCGTGAAAACGTGATAATCGACGCTTCTTTTGGGCGACAAGTCAATCGAATGGCTGCTGTAAATTTGGCCAAAGAGCATAATGCGCGGTTCTTTCTTATTCATTGTGACGCGCCGGATGATATCATTCATTCAAGGCTTGAAGTAAGAATTAAACAGACCAAAGACCCATCGGATGGGCGATGGGAGCTTTTTGAACAGCAGAAATCCGATTTTGAGATCGTTGATTTGGAAGAAAAATACGGGTATGTGAAATACGTTCCAGATATTGACATTAGTGATTTCCTAACCAGAATAACGAGACAAATCTCGTTCGGCATCGAGATCGCCCAAATCTAGCTGTCTTTACGTCACGGTTCCTAAATAATTTTATGTTCAACAGAATTCTTAAATCGTTGGGGTTTTGCGTCATTGATTCGGTCAGGGGAATTGTTGCAATCGTACTACTTCTGGTCGCGTTGATATGTTTCGCCGGTTGCGTACCTCAGAAATCTGAATCTCCAGGGAAGGTCCAGAAGACTGTTGAACTCCATTACCAGTTGGGCGTCAATTGTTTGAACGAAGGAAAGACCCCTCAAGCAATAAAGGAACTTTTGGCGGCACAAATGCTTGCTCCAGGGAACGCTGACGTTGAACACGCCATTGGACTGGCTTATCAACGTAAAGGCATGTATGACCAGGCGATCGAGCAATACAAGAAAGCCCTGGAGAAGGACCCAAAGTTAACGGAAGCCAAAAACAATCTTGGGACAGCGTACTTGGCGAAGGGAGAGACTGATGAAGCGATCCCAAAATTTGAGGAATGCTTGAAAGACCCTACCTATTTAACCCCGGAAAAAGCGGCCTACAACCTTGGAGTAGCCTACAATCAAAAAAAGGACCTTGACAAGGCTATTGTTAACTATGAACGAGCGACCCTGTTAAAAGAAGATAATATTAACGCGCTATTTAACCTGGGGTTTTGCTATGAAGAAAAGAAAGATCTTGCAAAGGCGCTGGATAATTATAAGAAAGCTCTGATTGTGGACCCTTCTTTCAAAGAAGCTTTGTACAGAATGGGGTTGATTTACCAGGAACGAAAAGAATACTCGGCCGCTAATGAGGCCTTTGGCAAGGTCATAGAGATTGATCCTGAATACATGGCGGCGCATTTGAAATTGGGAGAATTGCTGCTAATCGAAGGAAAACAGGCCGAGGGGATAAAAATGCTGGAATTTGTCTCAAAAAGTGATCCGGACGGACAAATCGGACAGGAAGCGAAGCGTCTTATAGAAAACGCTTCCAAACCAAAACAGGAAAATCGGTAATTTTCGATTTTAGAAATCCCTTGGTGAAAAACTTGATCCGGTTCGCCTTTTGATAGGCGAGCGGCTCATATAAACAGGAGTGGAGCATGCCCAGGATTTATCGAGCTTTGATCAGTGTTACAGACAAAAGTGGGGTTGAAGTCTTTGCAAAGAACTTGCAGGAATTTGGAGTAGAGATCCTTTCCACTGGTGGCACCGCAAAGGCTATTGCGGCTTCAGGAGTAAATATAAAGGAAGTTTCTGAATTTACAGGGTTTCCGGAAATGCTTGACGGTAGGGTCAAGACCCTGCATCCCAAAGTTCATGGTGGAATACTCGGTATAAGGTCTAATCCAGATCATGCACAGGCCATGAAAAAACATGGGATCGAACCGATTGACATGGTTGTCGTCAACCTCTACGCATTTGAGAAAACTATAGCTAACCAGTCGTGCTCACTTGCCGACGCAATTGAGAACATAGATATTGGCGGGCCTACCTTGTTGCGAGCGGCGGCCAAGAATTATCCTTTTGTCACTGTAATTACTGATCCGGCAGATTACTTGACCGTGATAGATGAGATGAAAGCGAATGGAGGATCGGTTTCCGAGACCACCAATTTCAAGCTGGCAAAAAAGGTTTTCAGGCTTACCAGTCAATATGATAGAGCAATTATTGTGTATCTGGAATCAATTGGGTCCCTATGATCCTCCGACATCGCATTATATGATCTCAATGATTGACGTGACGGCAGATCTCCACGATGGGTGAAACATTGTATGAACAATATTCAGGTTGGAATACTCATGGGGAGTGATTCAGACCTCCCAAAAATGAAAAAGGCGGCTGAGGTCTTGGATTCGTTCGGCGTGCGTTACTTCATGACTGTGGCATCTGCGCATCGCACACCAGAGCGGGTAATCGAGATTGCAAAACGGGCGGAGAGTGAAGGCTGGAAAGTCCTAATAGCCGGGGCTGGTATGGCTGCCCATCTTGCCGGGTTTCTTGCCGCCCATACTGTTGTCCCGATTGTTGGTATCCCCATGGACGCCTCTTCTCTGGGAGGAATCGACGCGTTACTTTCGACTGTCCAAATGCCTGGAGGAGTTCCCGTGGCCTGCATGGGGCTTGGGTCGAGCGGCGCCAAAAACGCAGGACTGTTCGCCGTTGAGATGCTGGCGTGTTTTGACGCGGCTCTGCGGCAAAAGTTAAATGAATACAGAAATGAGCAGAGGAACCTAATTGAGAAAAAAGCCGAAGCAGTAGAGAATCATCGCTGATTTCTACAAGATTGTAAGTTTTATCCCTACACCCTATAGATGAGTTCTTCAGGTCGCTTCGATCTCTTTCGTAACCCCGAATTTCATGCCTTGTCATAGTGGAACCGGCGCAGGATTGTTTGCCATGTGCCGGTAAACCACTTTTAACAATCCCTGTTAGTCGTCAAAGTTACCTTTTGCGCCTTTGTCAGCATCCAGTTTGGTCCCTTTTTCGAGTATTTTTTCGCGGGTCCAGTCCGCTGGGTTCTCAATTCTTGGAGTCTTTGGCCCTAGGTCATACGAGCCCGCTTTCAGGATTTCTTCTATCGCCAGTGAGGCTGTATCCTGACCATTGAAGACTTCTGAAATGAGTAGATACACGAAGTCCTCGACCCCTTTGATCATTCTCTCTCTTTCTACCGCTGTAAGTCCGAGAAGTTTATTTTCAAAGGGCAGGTTCAATTTCTTGTAATCACCGCCCTTCAAGCCTTTTTCCTTTGCAAAGGCCACCATTTGCTCCCACATGCTGTCGAATGGACCGGCATCCGGCATTTTGATGAAATTACCTTCCGCATCCTGAATGGCGTTTCCATATTCATTAACTTTAAGGCCCCAAGAAACCATTTGAAGCGCTGTGGCTACGTTAGCCTTAGTCGTGTGTGTTTTCTGGGCAATTGCGCGAAGTCTATCAAAATTGTTCCCTGACGTCCCGTGCTGCGCGCCTGAGATGTGATATGGTTCAAGGGCCTTGTGGATTTTAGCGGTTAGGTCTACCTGTATACCGGCGTCCGAGGCTTCCAGTCCATGAGTGGTCCCATTATTTAAGGCAATCCAATCCGGAAAAATGTTGTTCGCGTTCAATCCCTCAATCAGGAACAGCGCTTCCTTTACGGTTGAAAGACCAGTTTTCCCCTTGATTTCACCGACTTCTGTTTCATAGCCCGACCACGCTGGCACAAACTTCGATAGTTCGAGGTTGGCTAGTAAATTGTCTGCATCCGGTAGATGTGACGCATCGATGGCTATTGATGTCATCCCAGCGTCAAAAAGGCTCGGAATCTCTGTTTTCGCGGCTACTAGGTCCTTGTCGCTTTTGATCCCATAATGATCAGCGTGTATCGCTACAGGTACAGTGATTCCAAGCTCGTTACAAATGGAGTCAACTAACCTAGCCATATTCCATAAACTCACAGCGCAGTACGCGTTAGCGCCACCTTCTGATTTGGCGATTTCTATTATTATTGCGGCGTTGGCTTTTTGGGCAGCCCTCAAAGCGCCATAAGCGACGAAAGAATTGCGGACACTGGCGGCGATGGCTATTGCCTTGCCTTTCCTGATCATGGCCCGGTCGATAACTTTTCCACTGACCAGCAGCGCTTTTGAATTAGGAAACAGCTTCACAACATTAGGTGGACGACCTACACTTAGAGCCTTTTCATAATCTGCGGTTGAAACACCATGAGCTGACATGAAACCCTCCATTATTGCTTGTTTATTGACATTTTGAACGAATCTGTTACAGCCGCGGAGCAAATGTTGAAGTTGATGGCTCCATTGCAGCGCGCCTAATCGCAAAACACCATTATAGTGTTAAAAACGAGCGGTAACAACAGTGAAAGTTTTTGGAATAACGAGTTTTTATAATTGCAGCAAAAATTATCGTTTCATTCAATAGTTTTTTGATTTTGAAGCCCTCTGGACATCAGTCACTTTGCTTATGCCACGTTCCCATTGGACCTCCGCAGGAGGATACCCGGAAGCCCTGATGATCTTTAGATCGTACTCAGTTGAACTTTTGCGCTGCGGCGCATCTTTAAGATCCAATCTAACCGCGCCAAAATGAAGTGGCTTGAAGGCGCTGGAATCGCTCAAGGTGTAGATTTTCCCTGCAAACTTGAATTCTACGGACTTTATCCACCACAGTGTGCCATTGTGCAGTTCAACTTTTAAATATGGGCTCCCATCTTCTTCGCGGAATCTAAGATAACCTGTCACAAAAATACGTTTCAGATCTGACGGTCTCAAGGTTTCATATGGTTGAGCCACCAGGGAGTCGCGCAGCAAAAACGCGACCACAACCATAGCGCCAAAAAATACTGCTGCGATTATGACTGTGACAATATAAGTTTCATTGCGTTTTAAGGCCCTGACGAAACTTCGTTTCATTCCAAATCTTCCTGTGATCGTGGGACTGTGGTTATTTTACCAGTTTCCGAGTCATATTTGTGGACTATTTTGCTTCCCTTGTAATAGGCGTTCCCCGTAAAAGCCTTTTTTTCGAACCCCTCTGTTTTAATGCTCAACACCACGCCGGAGGGAGCGACAACTTGTGTTTTAATCCCATCTGGAGTTGTAAGGGTCGAATTTAGTCCATTACCTGAGATCTTGGCGTCGAAGTATCTATGCTCCCTCGCAAAAAAATCTTCCTGGGCTTTGGCGGCGAGCATAAGCGTTTTTGCGGCCATTTCACTCATACGTCTTTCCCTATATGAGTCAATCTCTAAAAAGTAGATCACCGCCAATACCACAATTATCAAGATGACAGTAGTCATCTCTACAAGTGTAAAGCCGGCGTTACTCCTGTGGGGTTTCATATCTTGCACGCTCCCTTTAAGGAAAGAGTTTAGCAATTGGTATTTGCCTTGAAAGCCGTCAAACACTCCCATCACCAAAATATTCCCAGCTTCCAACACATCGAAAATTATTCCAGCCAGGAGTCAGTGTCAAGATATTAATGTTATAAAATTAAATTGTTATATTACCAATATAAACTACATCCACACCACCTGTCATAACGACTGAATCATTATTATCTTTCCAACTCACCTCAAGCGCTCCTCCGGGAAGCTCTATTGAAACTGTGTTGTCAGTGAGCCCTTTCAATATTGTGATCACTGCCGAAGCGCAAGCCCCAGTACCACACGCCAGGGTTTCTCCGCTCCCTCTTTCCCAAACTCTCATGAGAGCCCGTGACCGATCCACCAATTTTACAAATTCGACATTTGTCTTAGCAGGAAATATTGAATGACACTCGATAAGTTTTCCATAGAGTGACGGTGCTTTCTCAAGATCATCTTTGTCATATATTATTACGCAATGGGGATTCCCCATCGACACAAAGGAACAGAGAAAGGTTTGCCCTGCAACATCAAGAGGATAATCCAACAAAGGGAATTGTGGACTTGTAACCTTGACCGGTATTTGAGTCGGATCAAAAATGGGCCGCCCCATATTTACCCTGGCTCTTGCAACTTGGCCCAGCCCGTCGAAAAGCAATTCAACGTCTTTTATGCCGGCCCGCGTTTCAATTCTGATATGGGTGTTTTTGGTAAGTTCATTGTCATAAACGTATTTTGCAAGACACCGGATTCCGTTTCCGCACATTTCTGCCGGCGACCCATCTGAATTTATGTAATCCATGAAGAAATCGGCAACGTTGGATTGTCTGACGACAATTAGACCATCAGCCCCGACACCAACCCGCCTGTCACAGAGACGAGACACCTGCGATGGTGAGAGAAAGACGGCGTTTTCCATGTCGTGGAAAATTACGAAGTCGTTTTTTGCGCCGTGCATTTTCTGAAATGTTATTTTCATATCAATACCTTTGGGGTTAGACATAGCATGTCGAATATAAAGAGTTCATTATACACAAAACTTGTATAGAGAAACCCAATGAAATATTTAAGCACATTCTTAACTATAATTCTTGCATGGCTTCTTTTGGACGAGTTCGTACTCAAACATAACGAAGTGGGGAAGAAATATTCAATAGTTGATAGATGGAAGGAACTAGGGAAAAGAATTCACTCGGTTATAGGCACAATTGCGGTAGCCATTCTGGTTGTTTACATGATAAGGTTAATAATCCATTTCTTCTTGTAGAAGTCTCTTTGAGCGCAGCAGAGCATAGAACTCTGCGCGCCCAAGAAGTTAGATCATTTCAATTGCGCAGGCCATCGAAACACCGCCGCCGCCACAAAGCGTAGCCAGGCCAAGGGTGTTGTTACGTTTTTTCATCGCATGCATCAGGGTAACAATCAACCTTGCGCCAGTACTTCCAACAGGATGGCCTAGCCCGATACCGGAACCATTTATGTTCGTGATATCACGATTCAGTTTGAGTTCCTTTTCACAACCAAGATATTGAGCGGCAAAGGCCTCGTTGAGTTCAATTAATTGGAAGTCGCTTAGCGCAATACCAGATCGCTTAAGCAAGTTCTTTACCGCTGGCACGGGGCTCAAGCCCATTATGCTTGGATCACACGCACCCATTCCCGCTGCTTTTATCTTGGCGATCGGTTTCAAACCAAGTGACTTGGCCTTTTCCATAGACATTATAACAAGGGCTGACGCGCCGTCATTGATGCCGCTTGAGTTCCCAGCCGTGACTGTGCCGGTTTTGGGGATAAATGCCGGCTGAAGCCTGGCCAAAGCTTCCATAGTCAATCCTGGCCTGAAATGTTCGTCTTTATCGAAGATTTTGGGGGCGCCTTTTTTCTGAGGAATAATTAAGGGGACGATTTCTTCGGCGAAAGAGCCATCTTTAGTGGCCCGTTCCACATTGTTGTGGCTTCTAAGAGCTATCTCATCCTGTTCCTGCCGTGATATACCTAATTTAAGCGCCACGAATTCGGCGGTATGACCCATGATGTAGGGCTTACCTCTGAAAAACTCTACGGGACCATCCTGGGGATAAGGGAGTATGTGCGAGCCGCAATGAAGTCCTGTGGTCATAGCGTCGGTTATGACGTCGTTACCCATACGGACGCCCCATCTGGCCTTTTCAACAGTGTATGGAACTCCTGACATGTGTTCTACTCCACCAGCCAGGATAACGTCCGCTTCCCCAGCCTTTATCATTGCGGCGCCTGATAGCACAGCCTCCATCCCTGATATGCATACCCTGTTGATTGTGACGGCCGGCACGCTATTCGGGATACCGGCGACCAATGCTCCAATACGTGTTACATTCATGGCGTCCGTTGGATTTAGGCAACAACCAAAGCGGACATCCTCAATAATGTCCAGCTCAATACCTGCCCGTTCTATCGCAGCTTTCATTGGAACAGCCATAATACTTGACGCGTGCATATCGCGTAACGTACCGCCAAAGGTCCCTATGGCGGTCCTACAACCGGAAACAATAACTACTTCTTTCATGAAATATCTCCTGGTTAAACCCGCAAATTATCTAATAAACAAAACCCTAAATTGACTCGCGTGTCAAACAACTTTTCGATATAGGAGCAACAGTTTGTCCGTGTCCACCCTATCATGACCAACAATGGACGCCTCCGAAAGATTTGTCTCATGCCCCCAAAAATTGAGATTTTGGAATAAACTGAAAAGGCGGAAGCTCATAGTTCCAACGTTTAACGTCAGAGTAACGCTAGTGAAAAGTTTTATCAAAAACAAGTGTTAATTAATTTACATTTGAATAAACGCGCTCTATTACTCCACCGATCCGAATTATAAGGATTCAGCCTTCGCAGGGTGACGCCGGCACAAATCAAGATTGGTTCATTTTATTATTGCAGCTTCATCCACTGTCGTTTTCTTTTCAAAATCGTCCCAAAACTCGTGTTCAGATTTTCTCCAATCAGAGCCAAACTTCTTGTTAAAAAGATGACCTACCTGATCCAGAGCCTTTTTCCAGGCCGACGTATAGTTCAATTTTAGTACGTCTTCCAGGAATGGCACGAGAGAACCAAGTTTTTCCTTTGGCAAATAAGCGCGCGCGCCTAATTCGATAGACTTCTTCAGGGCTTCTGGAGTAAACGCGTGCGCAGTCAACATTACTGTCGGGAAACCGGCGTTGGTAGCGATCTGAAGAAGATCAAATCCTCTTACCCCCATGATGTCAAGAATGACAAGATCATACGTGTAAGAAACCAGATACTGTTGGGCCTTTTCAAAACTTGTAGCCCGATGCAATGTAACATTCGCTGATTCGGATAGTTCTTCTTCGATAATGTCGAGGACATCTTCTTCGTCATCGACGGCTAGAATCAGTTTGTCTTGAAGGATTTCAGAACCGGCCATTTTGATCGTCCCCTTTTTCTGGGATATTATTCACTTAGATCCCTGAGTTTTGTAACCTTTCAAAGAAATGCCGCTGGATTTTACCTAAGTAGTTATCGTTGACAAAGACTGATGATCTACGCGCTATAATTCTGTGCGGATTTTATCGCGCTCCAGAAATTCTCAATCTTTTAATTGCTATGCTTACCTATAGAGAGCTTTTCAGTCAACTTTTTTGCGATATTTACCTTGAGAGAGTATTCAAGAATTTCCCTAGAAATCAGCGTCTATAGGCTCAATAGGGGTTTTTCAATCATATCTGGGCCGGGTTAGGTTTTGGTATTTGGATTCACCCGTCATCGTGTTATCTTTTGCGTCGTTTATTGAAGACCCCGTAAATCGGCAGCGCTGAAATTTGTGTTCGGTTCACAGCATTAATTGGCACAACCCAATTCGTTACGAGGATATTGAATGACTTTACGAAAGTATGTTGTCGTACCCCCGATGGAAGGGGACCTGGAGAACCTACGCGAAATGGCCAACAATTTGTGGTTTTCCTGGAACTTGGACGCAGTCGAGCTTTTTGACCATCTCGACGAGGGATTATGGCGCGAAGGCGGTCACAATCCACTGTGGTCGTTGATACGTTTGTCCCGGCAGCGATTAAAAGAGATTCGTGAAGACGAAGGCTATTTGTCCCATGCGGAGAAGGTTTGTCAACGATTTCGTTCATACATCAAACGCGCCAGGAAATACGCATATCGTTTGGATCGTCCAATTGATTTTGTAATTGCCTATTTTTCGCTAGAATTTGGAATCACGGAATCGCTACCAATCTATTCCGGAGGTCTTGGGTTATTAGCCGGCGACCACCTCAAATCTTCAAGCGACCTGAGCCTGCCCTTAGTAGGAGTGGGACTCATGTATCAGGAGGGTTTTTTCAAACAGCGCCTCTCACCTGATGGCTGGCAGCAAGAAGTTTATCCAAAGACCCAGTTCGATACACTGCCTCTAGAAAAGCAATTGGACTCTTCTGGTAACCCATTAATCCTCAAGGTGAATCTGGCCGGTGACCCGCTTTACTTCAGAATCCTTAAAGTGAGTGTGGGGCGAGTCCCATTATACCTTCTAGATGCTGATATACCTGAGAACACAGCGTTTTTCAGGACCGTAACTGCAAGATTGTATGGCGGCGATACAGAAATGCGCATACGGCAGGAGATCCTTCTTGGCATAGGAGGGGCTAGGGCATTACAGGCTCTTGGGATCAAGCCCTCCGCATTCCATCTAAATGAAGGACATGCGGCTTTTACCCTTCTGGAGCGAGTTCGTTATTTCGTGGAAGAAGAAGGACTGACACTGGAAGAAGCCCGACAAATCGTTGTCAGTCAGAGTATCCTCACTGTGCATACACCGGTACCCGCAGGTAATGACGTTTTTGACCGAAGCTTGATGGAGAGGTATTTCCGCAGCTCTGTCGAAAAGGCCAACGTGGATTTCGAGAATCTCCTGGCAGTAGGTAGAAAACATCCTGAAGATCGAAATGAAGGATTTTGGATGCCGGTGTTGGGATTGAGGCACACCTCCAAGGCTAACGGAGTCAGTCGATTGCATGGTCGGGTGGCGCGTGACATGTGGAAAGATGTATGGCCCAATTTAGACAAGGAAGACGTTCCAATAGGTTATATCACTAATGGAGTTCATATACCTTCCTACATTTCCAGGGACCTTTTGAGGCTATACGATAGGTATCTCGGACGAGGGTGGACCGAAGACCCTGACAACGAGAAAATCTGGCAACAAATAGATTACATACCTGACACTGAACTGTGGAGGACTCATGAACGATGCAGGAACCGCTTGATCTATTTCGCCCGTCGACGATTGATTGAACAGTTAAAACTTCGTGGCGCCCCCGCCACAGAAATTGAGGAAGCCCACAGTGTCTTAAACACAGATGCTTTAACCATTTGTTTTGCAAGACGCTTTGCCACGTATAAGCGCGCTACCCTAATTTTTCGCGACATGAAAAGGTTAGCTAGTATACTCAACCAAAAGGGGAAAACCGTTCAATTGATCTTTGCTGGTAAGGCTCATCCAGCGGATAACGGCGGCAAAAAGTTGATTCAGTCCATAGTGCAAACCATTAAATCCGAGCCGTTCAGAGGTCGGGTCGTTTTTATTGAAGATTATGACATAAATGTAGCGCGCTACATGGTCCAGGGCGCAGACGTATGGCTAAATAATCCAAGACGCCCTCTCGAGGCTTGTGGAACATCCGGGATGAAAGCCGCTGCAAACGGGGCCTTGACCTTGAGTGTTCTCGACGGTTGGTGGGACGAGGGTTACCGGGGGGACAACGGGTGGGCCATTGGATCGGGCGAAGAATATGAAAACCTCGATTATCAGGATGATATCGAAGGCAAAGAACTGTACGATCTCCTCGAACAAAGCGTCATACCGCTGTTTTATGAACGGGGCATAGACGACATTCCCCGTGAATGGATCAGGGGTGTCAAAAGATCTCTAAGCACCATTTGTCCGGTTTTCAATTCACATCGGATGGTCACAGACTATGTCGAATCCTCCTATGTTCCATGCGCCACGAATTTTAAGAAATTGTCGGAGTCAAATTATGCTTTATTAAGGGAATTGGTTGCCTGGAAAAAGGGAATTGCCAACGATTGGGACAAACTTTCAGTAAAGGACGTCCACGTTTCCAATGACACCGAACGTCTGAAAGGTAAAAGTATCGAGTTTCAGGTCAGAATTGAAACGGCTGGACATCAACCTGACGAGTTGAATGTTGAATTGCTGCACGGACCGATTGATTTGTGGGAAAATTTTAAGGTCAGGAACATAACAAGACTATATCCGGCAAAAGATGCGGAGTCGTCCGGTAGCGCCTTCATATTCAAAGGTGAAATCCCTTTGACTGTAACAGGCATGTATGGTTACGGAGTTAGAGTGACGCCTCAATTTCCGGGATTGCCGTCATTGGAAGATCTTGATCTTATAATTCGAGGTTAACTTGTTGAGCAATTCAAAGAAGATGATTTTCCTTTTTCTCTTGATAACAGTTGGCGCAGCGACTGTTTTTTGCGTTGGAAATTTTGACATATTTTCAAACAAGTATTTCGTCAATGACGACGTGCGGCAGCAGATTTTCTGGATGGAACGCTGGCGTGACCCGCAATTGTTTCAAAATGATTTTCTGACCAATTATGCCGAGACCTATGTCCCTATTGGCGTAAAAGCGATTTACCGGACGGCTTCCCTATGGTTTGACCCTCTGATTTTTTCAAATATTTTGACCGCAATAATTTTTGCGCTCACAGCAGGACTCTGGTTTGCATGGGGGCGTGTGTTCGGCGACAATTTGACGGCTTTTCTGGTGGTTGTTGTCTATTTTCTGTTCACGGGGTTTCAGTATCAGATGAACGGGGGGTTATCTCGAAGTTTTGTCTTCCCTTTGATGATTTTGTATCTATTACTAGTTTCTCAGGAATATTTATTTTACGCCGGACTAGTCCTTTTTATCCAGCCGTTTTTTAACCCTTATGTTTTCTTGTTATGTTTATTCACACACGGTTTAATAATGCTGATTAAGTTCGGCCCTGCCCTAGTATCAAGAATTTTCCCTAC
>JACWAG010000342.1 GCA_014874425.1 Syntrophaceae bacterium
ACTTTGTCCTGTTATATTTCAAATACTAAAAAGTATACTAAATCCGAAGTTTTTACAGACCGTTCACAAATCTTTGTGCCGCAGAGTTAAAATCATCGGGGCGTTCCATCATGACCAAGTGGCCAGCGTTTGGAATTACGACCAAACTTGATCTTTTTATCTTGTCAGTCAAAAACTTGGAATATTTTACCGGCGTAAGCACATCTTCTTGCCCAACCACTATAAGGGTAGGAACAGAAATTTCATGGACACTTTCAATCACGTCAAAGTGGTCACACGCGCTTAGATCTCCGTGGATGATTAGGGGGTCTGATTTGCCATATTTTTCTCTCATTGATCGACGTAACGAATCTGGGCAGGAAGTTGAAAGACAGTTGTCGGCTAACGCTTGCAGCGCCTTGGTGGGTTCCTGAATAAGTCCTTCGAGCATAGAGGGATATACCCGTAATCGGGCGCCTGCGCCTATTAAACCAATTGCGACCAGCCATGGTTGCGGATGAAGGGCTATCCACTGAGTGATGGCGCTACCTAGAGAGCATCCAATGAGCACAACGCTCTTTAGACCCACGCTTTCAACAAACATCTCCACCCAGTGGGCGTACATGGAAACTGAATCCTCTCCAGGGGGATCTGACTTGCCATGCCCAGGAAGCTCTAAAGCCATAACAGCGCCAGGCATTTTTAGTCCATCAAGCTGGGCCCGCCAATCCTCCCTGTCCCCACCGGAGCCATGTATAAAAAGCAAAGTTGTCTTGGAAGCGTCAAAGTCAATTGGATTGCTTCCATATCCAATTCGTCTGTCTTGTATGATTAATTCAGGCATATCCAACCTTCCGGAACCCTTTGACTATTTTACTACGACTCTACTGCTGGACTGTCTGTTCATGAGCTTATAACTCATGAGATCAGTCTAGACTCATGCCTTTTGGGACGACCACTACCCCATCTGGCGAAATGGTAAAACGCTGACGGTCCAGCTCATGGTCATAGCCAATCATCGATCCATCCGGAATATAAACCTCATGATCAATAATGGCCTTTTTTACTTTGGCGTCTTTGCCTATTCGACATTTGTCCAACAGAACTGAATCTTCTATTATACTGCGTTCCTCAACGACTACACCATGAGAAAGCGCCGATCGGACAACTTTTGCTCCCGAAACTATGCAACCACCAGATATTATGCAGTTTACTGTCTGCACTCCTCCGTGAACACAAGAGCTAGTCGCCTGAGACGCCACTATCTTCGCAGGGGGGACCTGTTCCTGGTATGTCCTTATGGGCCAACCCTGATCGTAAAGGTTGCATAATGGGGACTCCGAACAGAGATCCATGTTTGCCTGCCAATATGCGTCCAATGTTCCTATATCGCGCCAATAAGCTCCAGATTCGTTATTTGCTTCTCTAAAACTGTGTACATACACTTTGTTTGATTTTATCATTTTATGAACTATGTCTTTCCCAAAATCATGAGACGACATGGGATCCTTGACATCCCCCATTATATTTTTTACCAAAGCTTCGGTACTGAAAATGTAGACTCCCATAGACACAAAAGACTTATCAGGTTTTCCCGGAATAGGTTTTGGGTTGTCAGGTTTCTCATCCCAGTCCGTAATACGAAAATCATCATCACAACCAATTACGCCAAAGGCCTTGGCTTCATCCCGTGGGGCTTCAACCCCTGCCACCGTAAGGTCAGCCCCTTTTTCTATGTGAAACGCCAACATGTCATTATAATTCATTTTGTAAACGTGGTCACCGGACAGAATTAATACCCGCTTGGGACGTTCTCTCTGAAGGATATAGATATTCTGGTAAACGCTATCCGCTGTTCCCCTATACCAACGGTCGACGTTTCTTTGTTGAGGCGGAACACACTCGATGAATTCTCCCAATTCGTGGTTGAAAATGTTCCAGCCCAATCGGATGTGACGGTCCAAAGAAACGGAGCGGTATTGGGTGAGGACATAAATTCTTCTTATGTCTGAATTCAGGCAGTTCGACAGAGTAAAATCCACTATCCTGTATATGCCGCCGAATCTGACTGACGGTTTGGCCCTAGCCTTGGTCAAAGGGTAAAGACGTTCTCCCTTCCCACCAGCCATGAGTATACACAGAGTGCCCTTCATTTCATTTTTCAGATTCATTTGCCTAGCAACCTTTTGATTTCTGCCTTCAGTTTGGATGTGTCAGATGATTTCACTACGTATGCGTCAGCTCCCCATGTGGTAAAATCGTCCTTGTAATGACTATAAGCAGTGTTGAGTATAATAGGGATCCCTTTGTCTTTACCCAGGAGCTTTTCCAGGGTCTCAATCCCATCCATTCCTGGCATTTGAATATCCAAGACTATCAAATCGGGGGGGGCGCCATCCACCTGTTTCAGGGCATCCTTGCCCGAGTGGGCAAGAGTAACCAAATAGCCCTCGTCTTCGAGTTCCATTTTATAAAGCTCACAGATATGTTTTTCGTCGTCAACAACAAGGATACGTTTCATTTCTCGCCTCACGCTCAAATTTGTATTACGGACATGAGCATCTCGCATGAAACAACTTATTAATCATTCTGGATTTTGCGTTACGGATTTTCTCACATCATTCCTTATTTTTTCAGACAATTCATTTGCGCCTTGTTTTAGGGCTTTTACCAAAGATTCCGGACTCGTGTTTGCGCTTCGAATTTCTATGACGTAATCCTTTTTCATCAATTGGCTCTTTCCAACCGATTTAGGCTCGAAATCTATTAACTTAACTTCCACCTCTATTAAACCCGAACCTTTTGCCTTATTCACGACTCCCTCGAATTTCTTGATCGCTCCTTCCAACGCATATTTGTAGGGAACATTACTCGTTTGATCAACAGCCTTTTGAAAAGCCCCTGAAGACTCCAAGTCCCTGATCGCCAACGCTGTCAGCATTGCTGACGGATCTTGGGTCCAAGCATGGCCGCTAACAACTTTAGTCTTAGAATCCTGGTCCGAAATAAGAAGATAATGTGTGTCAACAGAAGAATCCATTAAAAAACGATATACCATTATAGTATCAGGAATGATTGATTTGTTGCTCGGTTTGGGGGCTGGATAATTTATGGCGTGAAATACGATAGCGTCCCTACTCCACAATGCGCAACCGTAAAATGGGATGATAAAAGCAAACAGTAAGAGAACGAGCCATTTCCTGTTAGCGCGGAAATTTGAGAAATATTGTTTAAGCCCAAGTTTTTGTTCCGACCAAGATTGAACCATACACACAGGCTAGCCGAGCAAGAAAAAAAAGTCACCTGCTAAAAGGGTTTGAACTGTCCCTGTTTTTTGAAACTTAACGCGTTATAAGAAATTTATTTTAATATACTTTTGTTGACTCCGCAATTAATGGCGAATCAAAAAGGGGTCCCTCTATCTGCCCTCGCTTGCTTTTTCGCCAGGCCCGAAGATTATGCTCGATGGTTTGTTCTTAATCATTCTAGTGAAGTCAATCAGATTGTCCGCGCTTCTATCCAATTTTTGAGTTAACAAACTAATATTATTATCGGTTCTCCGAATCATCCTGTCTGCGTTTCGAACCGTTTCCGTTCCAGCTTGCAAGAACTCATTCATTTTCTCAATAGTCTTGGCCAAAGACTTCCCTAATTGAGCTTTTGATAAATCATCGTTTAGTTTCCGCGCGGAATCTTTAATTTCCCGTATTGCATCGGCTGCGTCGGCGCCGATGTTATCGACTTTAGAATCCGACAGAATTTTGTCCAGCTTGGATGAAACTCGTAAGAAATGGTTTGAGATTCTTTCAATATCGAGCGCTTTGAGCTTTTGGAAAACGTTTTCCAGAGCAGCCCCAATTTCCTTAATATCGGAAGAATAAGTCGGGATGACTCTATAGTGAGGCTTGAAATCCAATTTAATTGGTTCCTTATATTGATCCTTGTTGAAAGAATCTATTTCCAGATACTTTAAACCGGTCAACCCAAGTAAATTCATTTTTACACCGAGGTCATCGGTAACCTTGAAATTACGGTCAAGTCCCATCACAACTTCAATCAGCCTACCATCAGGCGCCATGCGAATTTTTTTTATCCTACCGACAGGAACACCCCTGAATTTGACAGGACTGTCTGATTCCAGGCCCTGGACACTCTCAGAAAAATACGCCACCACTGTCTGGGAATCTTCAAAATATCTTGAAGCTCCCAACCAGATCAGAATGGCGACAGTCAACAACAAGATTCCAATAAGAAATATGCCTATCTTAAACTTTGTTGACTGCTTGTGCATTTTGTTCTCCCGCTGTTTACCGTAACTACGAATCTTATGGGGGTTCATCGCATAAAACAATTATGAGCGTCAATTAGAACACTATTAAAATTGTTTCGGCTTTCTAATTATATGAAATTTTAAGAAATCAGTAACCTAGGTGATCCTTTAGGTCTGAATACTTTTTCACACACTTGAAACGTTTTTTGTTTTAATCGGCGTATCCTCTAAAAAATTCTCTTGTTCTTGGGTCCGAAGCGCTGTTCTTAAGTTCACTCGGAGGCCCCTCCGCAATCACTGTCTTTTCGATGGGGTCCAACAGAATCGCCCGGTTAGCAATTGCAAACGCGCTTCTAAGCTCGTGGGTTATTACCACAATTGTAGTCCCCATAGATGAATTGATACCAAGGATAGTTTGATCAAGTTCGGCGCTGGTAAGAGGATCAAGCCCGGCTGACGGCTCATCAAAAAAGAGGATTTCCGGGTCAAGCGCCATGGCTCTAGCTAAAGCCGCTCTCTTCTGCATGCCCCCACTCAATTCTTCAGGCAATTTTCTCGCAGAATCGGATAAACCAACCAGTTCCAGTTTCAAGTAAACCAATTCTCCTATGACATTTTGAGGTAAAGAAGTGAACTGGCGCAGAGGTAAAGCCACATTATCGGCAACGGTCATAGAGCTGAACAAGGCGCCCGACTGAAAAAGGACGCCAAGTTTTCTCAATATATGCAACTGCGGCTGTTCCGATATTGGTTCCATTTTTTCGCCGCCATAATAGATTTCGCCTGTCAGCGGTTTTAGCAAACCCACCATTGCCCTGAATAGTGTAGTCTTTCCACATCCTGAACGACCCATTACGGCAAAGACTTCGCCCTTGAAAATATCGAACGAAACATTGTGAATTACTATTTCTTCAGCATAGCCCGCTGAAACATTCCTTACGGATATTGCTGAAACAGAGAGATCTTTGGTCAACATAGCGTCTTTGTGCTAAAGCGTTTATTCATAACGTAATGTCGTTTCGAAATCTAAAAAGACCATATACGTGGGAAATAATAAAACAGAACAGCAAATAGCGCGTTGGTTACCGTCAGGACGAATATGCATGTTACAACCGCTGAGGTAGTCGCAGAACCGACACTCTCAGCGCCACCCCTGACCTGAAAGCCCCGGAGACAGCCGATACCGGCAATCTGAATCCCAAAAACCAGACTCTTGATCAATCCCTTAAGCACATCGCTTATTTCTAGGACCTTCTTGACCTGGTTGAAATAGGCGGTCGGCGTCACATCCAGTGAAAAACTGGCTACCAGACAACCGCCTATCACACCCATGATATCGGCCAGTATTGTAAGGCACGGCGCAGCGAGGGCCACGGCTAGGATTCTGGGGGTTACAAGGTACAAAAAGGGATCTATACCTAGCACTCTCAAAGCGTCTATCTCTTCGGAAACTTGCATGGAGCCTACGTGGGCCGCATAACCCGCGCCGGAACGTCCGGATATTATCAAAGCTGTCAGCAGAGGCCCCATTTCAAGGCAAATCGAAAGGCTTACAAGGTCCGCCACAAAAATATTCGCCCCGAATTTTCGTAATTGTATGGCGGCCTGAAACGCAAGGATAGCGCCCATGAGCAAGCTTAAAATGACTACAATAGGTACAGCGTCAACCCCCGCCTTTTCAAACAGTTTTATGAATCCCTCCCATTTGATTGACCCCGGGCGGCGTAATCCTGACGAAAAAGCGTCAACTATACCCCCTAAAAAACTTATGATGTCATAAGTATTTTGCTTGAGATTCACCATCCCCTCGCCAATCTGTTCAACGAAGCCTGGCCTCTCAATCCCTTCCAGAATGCTATTATCATCATAGAGGGTGCATTGATCTTGATCCAAGAAACGTTTTGCCGCAGAGGGTATGTTCAAAAGGGTAATACT
>JACWAG010000343.1 GCA_014874425.1 Syntrophaceae bacterium
ACTAGAAAGGTTGGGCTTCATGAGCCCTGTGGAATACAGACATCATCAATTGACAAGACAAGCAGCTTGAGGCTTAAGTAATGTCCAAGGAAACCGGGTGCGGTTCAGCCTCTACTGTCATAAATGTGTATAACGATGGACTATCAGCTTTGGACAGTTAAACGGGATTTTTAAGTTTGTTATAAGCTTTCCCTAATTTAGCAATTTTTCTGACAGAATCTTTTCTAATGATTCTAGGCATTATAAGGCAGAACAAACTAATTCAATTCTTCTTTATATACTCCCCCGCTGGGGCATAAATTTATCCATTTAGCCTTTAAAACGCCCATTGTGGTGACGTTCCAATAGATTAGTCCGGAGAATTCTCACGTTCTTCCATTTTTACCTCTAACACGATGTGCCCCCAGCCACCACAACGAACTCCGACATCAAAACAGCCCACACGGTTAAGCCTCATTTCATTGGGATCTACTCCAGCATAAAATAGCTCATTCACCACGTAAATTGGTCCGGCAAGAGCACTCATGGCATAAACACAAATGCGCTTGGGATTCAGTTTGGTTATTAGGTTTCCTGCGCCGTCGAAATAGAGCCTATCGCCAACACGATGGTGACTGTTGCAACCATGTGACGCAACCACTTCGGCAATGATCGTTTTTTTCATCAAAGCTGGAGCTTTTGATATGATATCTAGGTTCTTCGGGTTGTTTCGAAATAGATCCAATTCATCATCAGTATATCCGAGATGTTTTTGCATAAATTTCCAGACACTGTCATCTACTGGCATCTGAACCCTCCTTGTGCCACAGCTATTATCACCCTCTAAGTACCCATCAGCCTATCCCTCTAAGTCTCCTATCTATCTCTTCCAAAAGCCGCTGGCCCGTCTCTGGTGGCTCTTGCCGTCGAGTCTCGGATCTGACTTCCAGATGAATAGCCTCGGCGGGACAGGTGCTGACACACAGACCACATCCAATACATCGCTCGTCGCTGATGCTTTCTACTCCAGCGCCACCTCTGAATATCGCATCCATTGGACAACGTTCCAGACAGCGGTCGCAACCCTCACAACTCTGAGGATCGACGACAGCCCGATAGCTCGCTCCAATCATTTCTGCCGGACGGGGGTGCCTTTTCAATATTCTAAGAATCATGCAACAGTCAGGGCAGCAATTGCAAAGGTTCACAGGTGTCTGAGTGTTATAAGGCTGTGTGACAAGACCCGCCGCCTCACATTCCTGCAGAATATGAAGCGCCTCATCTACCGATACCGAGCGTCCCATCCCCCTGTCGGCGAATCCTGTAGCAACAGCTCCGAACATAAAACAAGTTTCTAGAGGCTTATCACATCCTTTCTTGACTAACCCCTGTTGGACACGACAAATACAATCTGTGACCACGATGAATTCTTGACTTTCCATGATCTTGCGAGAGTTGTCATAAGTTGGCATGGGATACGAAACGCTTATAGCCTGGTTGATCGGAATGGTTCGGTGAAGAAGAACGGGCTTGCAGGCTATAACGTTTCTATGTAAGGATTCTTCAAAATACTCGTCGAACATCTGAGCCAAATCACTGTCCATGCCCTTGACCTGGTTTTGAAAAATCCCCTCCAAGAAGGGAATGGCACCGTACTTTGCTGTTTCACCTTTCACACGACGGTATATCAGTCCTTTTTCATACATCCGATTGAGCAGAGTGCGAACCTCTGCCGGACTGTCGCCTTGTTGAGAAGCAATAGCGGCATCAGTGCTAGGAACCGGAGAGAGGTGGAGAAATATTTGCGCCTCTTTCTCGGTAAAGAGTTTCTCCAGGATGCTGATCTCCGTCCCTGATTTGCTATGCGGGTAGCCCAGGGAATAGAGGTTTAACCGTTCTCGGAGCTTGTGATAGACTGCCGATGTCATAGCCCTCTCGTTTCGCCGGGTAAGACTTCCCGCATCACATCTTCCCATGCGATATGCTACGGGGATATGACTATTATCATACGGTTACATGTGCCCGACGTCAATTACAAGCATTCAGGAGTAGTTGTCTGTTAGAAATGTCCATAATTCTATTTTTCAGAATTACACTTTAGTGTTTTTGCCGCTCCTTTTAATCCGATTAGTTTTGAGCAGCTTGTGCGATTAAGCCACTGTCTTTTTTCCCTGGGACCATTATAGCCAGCAGGAGGGTACACGGCTAGAGGCTATAAAGCGTAATTGGTTCTATCCCTGTGGTCTTAAACGACACTGAGAATAGTAACCAAACCGAACCCTTGGGAAACAAAAGTTAGTTTATCCTAATGATTATTTTCTTGACAGTCTGGAAAGTATGATCATTAATACGACCTAGCCTATAGAGAAAGGAAACCACGATGAACTTCGCAGTCATCTATGCCAGGGTCAGCACATTAAAGCAAGAGCGTTACGGGGTCAGCCAAGAGGCCCAGGTAGCTAAATGCTCCCAATATGCAGAGGCTATGGATTATCATGTGGTTTATACTGGAATTGAAGCTGAGTCGGCCAAAGATACCAATAGGCCAGAGCTACAGAAGATCATGGAACTCGTCTCAAAGAAACAGATTTCGCATATCATAACGGTAAAGCTGGATCGTTTAAGTAGGGAAACTGAAGATGCAATTCAATTAGGAAAAATGTTCACCAAAAAAGGAGTTACACTGCATTTGACAACCGAGGGTGGCCCGGTTGACCTAAGTGATCCATCTCAAGAAATGATGTTCACGATGAGGGCTGCAATGGGTAAGTTTGAGAGAAGGCGGATCTCCCTAAACACAAAATTCGGAATGGCTAGGAAACGAGAACTCGACCAAAAGATTAGTGGATCAGCCCCATATGGTTATCAGTTCGATAACGGAATGGTAGTTGTTAACCCCGATGAACAAAATATCATCTCCCGCATTCACGAACTACATAACACTGGCCTATCCATTCGTAAGATCATATCCCGGTTGGCCTCTGAGGGTGTCCTGAATCGCTCTGGCAATCCTTTCACCGTAAGAGCGGTCACAATATTATTACAGCAAAGGCGGCTTAGAATGGGATTAACAGAGGCGGAGATTGATGAGAAATTCCGGGAACTGGTACCCTTGATAAAGGCCCAGCCACCGGATAGAATTGATGCGCTTAAAGAATATCTTGATAAAGAGGCCGAGAAAGAAAATGGATCTGACAAAATTCGAGAAATGCCCCCGGCCAGGAAAGACTGATAAACCTAAACGGATCAAATTGGCTATAACAATGGATGAAGAGCTTCATAAAAAGTTAATGGAGTTTTACGCTGAGGGATACAA
>JACWAG010000344.1 GCA_014874425.1 Syntrophaceae bacterium
CTCTCTGAGCTTCAGATAAAAAGTGTCGGCATCCTCTTTGGAAATAAAATGACTCAGCGGTTTCCCGATGAGGGATGCTCTTTCTATACTTAGTAGTCGGGTCGCCATCAGATTGGATTCCAGGATAAACCCTTTGCCGTCCACTGTCAGGTAACCAACCGGCGCAAAGTTATATAGGTCTTGGTAACGATTTAGCGATTCTCCAAGTTCTCGCTGGGTCCTGAGCAGTTCTTCGTTCTGCATTTTCAGTTCTATCTGATGGACATGGAGTTCGTGAACCAGCTCTTGGGTTTCTGCGGTGGATAGTCCTGATACGTCAGGATGAGTTACGGACGTTTCTGGTAAAGTGGCTTCCGCGCGCGATCGCAGGCCGGTCAATTCAGCCACAGGCGGTTCCTGGGTTTTGTTTTGCACAAAGTGTTCCCTCCTGCGATGTTCAAGAGGTAAAAAAACGTAGTATTTTAATATATCAGATGTTACTTGAATATAAACAACGTAGTATGAACTGGAATAGCGCCCCCCAATTTATAATTTCTCAAGAGAAGAACAAATGACAAATTATCTATGATTTAGGTGGCGGAGAGAGAGGGATTCGAACCCCCGGTACCCTAACGGGTACAATTGATTTCGAGTCAACCCCCTTCAGCCTCTCGGGCATCTCTCCGCAGTTGTTTTGGTACGCCAACAACTCGTAAACGCTGCTGTCTGAAAAAATCCCGCAGCAATTCGGCTGATTCTTTCTGCATAACCCCTGATTTAATCTCAATTTCATGATTATATCTGGGGTCATGGGCGAGATCGAACAAGCTACCAAATGCGCCGTATCTAATATCCCAAGCGCCAAAAACCACTCGTTCTACCCGCGCGTTCAAAAGGGCCGCTGCGCACATTACACAAGGTTCTAAAGTAACATAAACGATAGAATCTTTCAATCGCCAATCACCCTGGGCTCTTGCCGCTTTTCGAAGGGCGACAATCTCGGCGTGCGCCGTAGGATCATGTTCCATTTCCACTTTATTAAAACCCGCGCCTATTATTGTCGCCCGTTTAACGATGACGGCCCCTACCGGGGTCTCACCCAGACTCAAAGCTTTGGCGGCTAAATCCAGAGCCATTCTCATAAAAAAAATCTCGTCCCGACCTACATGATCCGACAATATAATTCCTCGATAACTAATTTATGTTAATATTGCTCCTCGGGCCGCAGACGTAACACGATCCGCGTAACGCGCCAGATAACCTTCACTAATTTTTTGTTCCGGTGGCTGCCACTGTTCGCGCCGTTTCTCAAACTCTTCATCCGAGATTCTTAAGTCAATTCTTTTGTTTGGGATGTTGATTTCGACTTCATCGCCATCCTGGATCAACGCTATTGGTCCACCGTGCGCCGCCTCAGGAGAAATATGACCAATAGCCGCGCCCCTCGTGCCCCCACTGAATCTCCCATCAGTAATCAAGCACACCGTTTTATCCAGTCCCATGCCAGCCAAAGCTGAGGTGGGATTTAGCATTTCCCGCATACCAGGTCCGCCTTTAGGCCCTTCATATCTAATAACAACAATGTCTCCAGGCTTAATGTTTCCAGCAAGGATTTGATCAACCGCTGTTTCCTCAGAATCAAAAACCCTAGCTCTGCCTGTGTTTTGCAACATTTCCTCAGAAACCGCCGACTGTTTCACTACACTTCCTTCTGGAGCCAAGTTACCATAAAGTATAGCGATTCCACCTTTCACGTGATATGGACGTTCAAGAGGCTTTATGACTTCCGGATCTCTAACCACCACCCCTTTTGTACTATCCTTCAAAAGAAAACCTGTTACTGTCAGCACATTAGGATTTACCAGCCCGCCGTCGATAAGTTCCTTTAAAACAGCCTGAATGCCACCTGCTAAATAAAGATCTTCGAGATGGTGCGGGCCGGCTGGAGAAAGAGAACAAATATGTGGTGTTTTTGAACTTATTTCATCAAATAGTTTTAAACTGATATTGAGTTTGGCTTCGTTCCCGATCGCCGGAACATGTAAAACAGTGTTTGTAGAACAGCCAAGCGCCATATCTACAGCTATAGCGTTTCTGAAAGCTTCTTCCGTAGCGATATCTCTAGGCCTGATTTCCTTGATGACCAGTTCCATGACTTTCATGCCGGCCGATTTAGCCAATCTGATTCTGGCCGCGTGAGTGGCAGGGATAGTTCCATTTCCAGGCAGGCCTAGACCGAGAGCTTCAGTAAGACAATTCATGGAATTGGCGGTAAACATCCCTGCGCAGGACCCACAGCCGGGACATGCTTCTTCTTCAAGTTCAGCCAAGTCAAGAGTAGACATCTTGTTGGCCGTTACCATGCCCACTGCTTCAAATACGGTGATTACATCCGCTTTTTTGCCTTGAAACTTCCCTGCCAGCATAGGACCGCCGCTTATAACAATAGCCGGTAGGTTGAGTCTAAGAGCGGCCATTAACATCCCTGGGACAACTTTGTCGCAATTAGGAATTAATACCAGCCCATCAAAAGGATGAGCTTTCGCCATGATTTCAATAGAATCCGCTATCAGTTCCCGTGAAGCGAGAGAATATTTCATTCCCTCATGGCCCATGGCCAAACCGTCGCAAACACCTATAGTCGGGAATTCGAGCGGGGTGCCCCCGGCGATTCTTACTCCTGCTTTTACCGCTTCCGCTATCCGGTCAAGGTGAATGTGACCGGGCACAACTTCATTTGCAGAATTAACCACGCCAATAAGTGGTCTTTCAATTTCTTCGTTAGTTAGTCCCATCGCTTTAAGCAAAGCTCTTGAAGGGGCCCTAACGAGACCCTTTTTCATCAAATCGCTACGCACTTAGGCCTCCAAATACTAAAACCATATGTAAAATTAACTTTTTTAAAAATACCAATTTTGCCAGCTCTTGTTTAGTCTCTCACTTTTTGAGGATCTTTTCCACTTTTGGGGCTTGTATCCTATCATATACAGGTAACTCTCCCATCAATGGCCGCGCGTACATTTTAAACTCGTCTGTTACATTATTGGCGCCATGAATAAAACTGTCAGGCATACTTTTGGTTTCTTTCGCTACATCTTTAAGGGGTGTTAGGTTGTAACGCACGCCATAGTCACCAACTCTTTCTATGGTGATTGAACCGTCAACTCTATGCCACGCGGCTATTTGAACAGCGCGCTCTCCTACCTCTCGGGCTTCATTTGCGTCGATTTGACTAACGCATCCCAGGAAAGATCTTTGCAAATAACCAAAAGTATCGGATCTAACCCTTTTTATATTTAGCCGCTTTTTAACGATTTCAGCTAAGGCGTCCCCCAATGATGTATTTCCAGAGAGTTGAACATTTCCGTGCGCGTCTTTTTCAACACTATCAAGAAGACTCGCCACCACTGGTGTACCCGAAGCGTCTATAATACCTTCTGAAACAGCTATCACAACGCGTCCGAATTCTTTGTACGCGGCGTCTACACTCCCAAGAAATTCATCCGAATCAAAAGGCCGTTCCGGCAAATAAATCAAATGGGGACCATCATCATGATATTTCCTTGCAAAAACAGAAGCAGCGGTGAGAAAACCTGCGTGACGCCCCATGACCACGCCGATATAAACGCCTGGAAGCGAGCGATTATCTAGATTGACTCCCATAAAAGCCTGAGCGACAAATTTTGCGGCTGACCCATATCCTGGACAATGATCTGTAACCCGCAAGTCGTTATCAATAGTTTTTGGAATATGTGTCACCCTCAATTCGTAACCAGCTTCCTGAGCAAACTTGTTAACGATGCGGCACGTTTCTGCTGAATCATTTCCACCAATATAAAAAAAATAATGAATTGTGTGTGCCTTACAAACATCAAAAATTCTTTTACAGAATTCTTCATCCGGTTTTACTCTGGTGCTTCTTATACCTGCGCCTGGAGTTAAAGCAACCATTTCAAGATTGTGTTTCGTAGCTTCCGTCAAATTCACGAATTCTTCATTTACCAAACCTTCTACTCCACGAAACGCGCCGTAAAATTGTGTTATATTGGGGTATTGCCTCGCTTGGAGGACTGCCCCTACCAGCGACTGATTAATTACGGCCGTTGGGCCACCTCCCATAGCAATTATTGCTTTTCCAGTAAGTTTTTCCATTCTAATTTTCCTCCAATCATTGTTTATTCTATGATATTGGCGATATTCTGGATATGGAGTTAAATACGCCGGATTAATCGACGAATTTTAAGCCACCATTAATATAGTTGATTGATTTAACATTACGAAAAAGATATTTTCTTGTCATGAAAAATTGTGACAAGGCTTCAAATTATCTACAAATCATTAGAGATATAGACAATCTTCCAATAGAAAATATTTTTAATAGGGGCTGATTTAAAGGTCCCTGCATTTTGTTTATAGCCTAAAACTTGAAAAATTTGTTTTCTTGGTCTAAATTACAGTTTGCGCCCATCTATTTTTCATTTTTGAAAAAATCGGGAGTCAAAAGCTATGTCAGACTTTGAGCCTATAGTAGTGGCCTTCTGCTGCCATTATTGCGCTTACGGCGCAGCGGATTTAGCAGGAAGCATGCGATTGGAATACCCTACAAACTTACGCATCATTCGGCTTCCATGCACTGGGAAAATTACCCCTGTTTTTCTGTTACGAGCATTTGAAAAGGGCGCCGATGGTGTTTATGTAGCGGGGTGTCTTGAGGGGGATTGTCATTTTATCCAGGGAAACCTTGTTGCAAAGCCTCGGGTAAACTACACCAAAAAATTGATTCAAGAAGTTGGTTTAGAACCTGAAAGATTAGAAATGTTTAACATGAGCGCCGCTATGGGGCCTCGTTTCGCTGAAGTCGCTCGTGAATTTGTGCAGAGGATAAAAGAACTGGGACCAAGTCCTTTGAATAAGAATTATCATATTCAAAGTGACGCCGCTTAACACAGCGCCTACTTTAGTTTCCGAACGTCCAATTGGAGGCACGAGATGGTTATAGGTGAAAGAAAACCCTTCGATGAAATCATGAAAATGTTGGAGGGTGTAAAAAAAATTGCCGTCATGGGTTGCGGCGGCTGCGTAACCGTATGTCTCACTGGGGGACATGATGAGGTACGGGTACTATCGAGTCAGTTGAGAATGGCTCGTGACAAAGAAGGTAACCCTATTGAAATCATAGAAAAGACGCTTGAGCGGCAGTGCGATCCGGAATATGTTGAACAAGCCGAAGGTGTAGCGTCTGAAGTTGAGGCGGTTCTTTCAATGGCTTGCGGCGCTGGCGTCCAATTTATGGCCGAGAGATACAAAGACCTTCCGATTTACCCTGCTCTCAACACCACATTTGTTGGCGGTTCAAAAAAGGAAGGTTATTATGTTGAAAGATGTCAAACTTGTGGTGAATGTAAATTGTATTTCACTGGAGGAATCTGCCCAATAGCGCGATGTTCTAAAAGTTTGTTAAATGGTCCTTGTGGTGGTTCAACTAACGGAAAATGTGAGATTGACCCGGAAATAGATTGCGCTTGGCAGCTTATTCTGGATCGTCTTAAATCTCTTAACCAAATGGATCGTTACTCAAGTATGATGCCAATTAATGATTGGCGGACCAACAGAGATGGAGGTCCTCGAAAGATGATTAGGGAGGATTTTCAGCGATGAGTGATGAATTTAAATCAGGCAGCAAACTTGAGAAGGTTTTGAAATCCGGGCAATTCGCTGTGACTGGTGAATGTGGGCCGCCTCGAGGAGCAGACGCCGAAGTAATTCGTAAAAAATGTACTCTCCTTAAGGACAAAGCAGACGCTTTTAATATAACAGACAATCAGACTGCTGTTGTTCGTATGTCTTCCATTGCCTCCGCTGTAATAATGATGCAGCAGGGAATGGAACCAGTAATGCAAATGGTATGTCGTGACCGAAATCGGATTGCTATCCAGAGCGATATTTTAGGTGGAGCCGCATTAGGTATCAAAAACATGCTATGTCTTTCTGGAGATCATCAAAAATTTGGAGATCACCCTCAAGCAAAGAATGTATTCGATTTGGACTCTATTCAACTAATCAACACTGTAAAGATAATGCGGGATGATTGTAAATTTCTCAGCGGTGAAGAAATAAAAGGCGCCCCCAAATTATTTATAGGCGCAGCCGCTAATCCCTTCGCTGACCCCTTTGAAATTAGGGCCCCTAGACTTGCAAAGAAAATTGCCGCCGGGGTCGACTTCATCCAGACACAGTGTATTTTTAACTTAAAGAAATTTGAAGAATGGATGAAACAGGTCGTCGATATGGGTTTACATGAAAAGGTTTACATTCTTGGGGGCGTGACTCCTTTCAAAAGTTTTGGTATGGCTCGTTATATGGCAAATAACGTTCCAGGTATGGATGTCCCGGACGAACTGCTTCAAAGAATGAAAAGCACGCCTAAGGAAAAACAGGCTGAAGAAGGTATTACTATAGCAGTAGAAACCATTAAGCGGTTACAGGCCATCAAGGGCATCGCAGGAGTCCATATAATGGCAATCGAATGGGAAGAAAAAGTTGGTGAAATAGCCGAAAAAGCGGGATTGCTTCCACGTCCCACGATTTAAAAATTACTATCTCAGAAATTTAATCAAAAAGCAGGAAACCCTAAGTTGGTTTACCTGCTTTTTTAATTTTTTAGATCATGATCAGTAGTCTAGATTCATGACATTCAGAGCATTTTTTTCAATGAACTCTCTTCTTGGTTCAACCTGATCACCCATAAGAGTAGAAAATATTTCATTTGCCCTAACGGCGTCATCTACTGTTACCTGAAGAATTTTCCTGTTTTCGGGGTTCATGGTGGTGTCCCAGAGTTGATCAGCATTCATTTCGCCTAGACCCTTGTATCGTTGAATAGTTAGCTTTTTGCGGCCTAGTTCTATGACTGTTTCAACCAACATGGAAAGAGTGGGAATTTCAATTTTGTTCTGATCATTTTCAAATACAAACGGTGGTTCACCTACCGTATTTATTTTGGCCGCTATTGCTGAGACTTCCAGAAAAGATGGTGATTCTGTTAATTCAAAATCAGCTAGTGTACTACGATCTCTACCATTTCTGTTGGATTTAACATTTATGTAGTATTTAGATTCTTCCTCATCTTTATCAATTTTAATATCACCGATTGAAATTTCTTTATCTAAGGATACAGCCCTTTTGATCATTCCATTAACCAAAGATTCACAATCTCCGTAATTAGAAAGCGTTTCTTGTGTTAATCCCTCCATTATAAGAGCTTTTAATATGATAGGATCCATATTTTTGCGATCAAATAAGCCGAGAATTTTTTCCATTCGCAAAATATTTTTTATGAAATTTATGAGCAATAATCCCTCAATATAGGTTCCATCTTTTAGCCTAAGTCTTATATTTTCTAATCCATTGTTCAGAACAATATCTTCAAGAGTTGTTTCATCTTTTACATAAAACTCTGATTTAGCCTTCTTAATTTTGAAAAGCGGCGGCTGAGCAAAATATAGATATCCTCTGGCTATTATTTCAGGAACACAACGGAAAAAGAAAGTTAATAAAAGTGTTCTTATATGTGATCCGTCTACATCGGCATCTGTCATGATAATGATTTTATGATATCTTATTTTAGAAATATTGAAGTCGTCATCGATGCCTGTTCCAAGAGCTGTTACAAGAATACGTATTTCAGCGCTTTGAATTATCTTGTCAAATCTCGCCTTTTCTACATTTAGAATTTTCCCTTTCAATGGAAGAATTGCCTGACTTTTGCGATCCCTTCCCTGTTTGGCTGATCCCCCCGCTGATTCTCCCTCTACTATGAATAGTTCAGATAGCGCTGGGTCCTTTTCTTGACAGTCAGCTAACTTACCTGGGAGAGTTGATGATTCCAAAACGCTTTTTCGTCTTGTCAATTCTCTGGCTTTACGGGCAGCCTCTCTAGCCCGTCCAGCTTCAACCGCCTTTTGAATTATCCATTTTCCAGTCTGAGGATTTTCCTCCAAATATTCAGACAACTTCTCGTTTATAAGTTGTTCAACTATTCCCTTTATATCCATATTTCCGAGTTTAGATTTTGTCTGACTATCAAATTGAGGATTTAATATCCGCACACTCAAAACAGCGGTTAATCCTTCGCGTAAGTCGTCTCCTGTAACATTGGTCTGAGATTTGCCGTTTTTTAGTAAATTTTTAGAACTTGCGTATTGATTAATGGTTCTTGTTAGCGCCGCTCTAAAACCGGAAAGATGAGTTCCTCCCTCAAATGTATTAATATTATTACAAAATGAAAAAATATTTTCCGTATAACCATCATTGTATTGAATAGCGCATTCTACAGCATTGTTATCACGATCACCAAAAATGTAGATTGGTCTGCCATCCATAGTTTTTTTAGCTCTATTAAGGTATTCTACGAAAGAAACAATACCTCCTTCAAATTCGAATACGACGGGTTCTTTTTGAGATCGTTCATCCTCAAAATTTATTCGAAGTCCTTTATTTAAAAAAGCAAGTTCCCTTAACCTAGATGCCACTATTTCATAGTTAAATTCTAAATTTCCAAATATTTCCTGATCTGGCTTAAATGTTATTTTTGTGCCATTACGCTTGGTAGCGCCAACTTTTTCCAGATCTGTATATTTCTTTCCTCGTTTGTATATCTGTCTAAAAACTTGGCCTGCACGCTTAATCTCAAGTTTGAGAGTTTCAGACAATGCGTTGACTACAGAAACACCAACCCCATGAAGACCTCCTGATACTTTGTATGTATCGCTGTCAAACTTTCCTCCGGCGTGCAAAATGGTCATTACGACTTCAGCGGCTGGGACCCCTTCAGTAGGATGCAGGTCTGTAGGGATCCCTCTGCCGTCATCTTCTATTGTAACAGATGAATCAAGATGAATTGTCACAGATATATTTTTACAAAAACCGGCCAGAGCTTCATCCACAGAGTTGTCCACTACCTCCCACACAAGTTGATGAAGTCCTTCAGATCCAATATTTCCAATATACATTCCTGGAGTGTTACGAACCGCTTCTAGTCCATCCAATATTCTAATTCGGTCGGCTCCATAATCATTTGAATCAACCAATTGTATTTTATTACCTTTCGATTAATCTTTTGTTTAAGGTTATATGAACAACATAAAAATTAATTGTTCATCTATTTTCTCATTGGCATAACTATACTGAAATAATTCGAATCAAGACCTGTAATAAATTTGATAGGGGCTCCTTCTTTATAATATTCAATGTGTATATTTTCTAATTCAATATTACTAATTGCGTCCATCATATATGCTACATTAAGAATAAGGTTTATTTGTTCTTCATCTTTATAATCAACTTCAATTATGTCATTGGCTGCGCCTAAATCCGGATGATTAACGCTAAATTCAATTTGATCCTGTTTAATTGTAACATTTACTCCCCTATTTCTATCCGATGTCAATATCGCCATCCGTTTCAAAGATTGAAGTAAAGAATTTCTTTTAGCCAAAATTACTTTAGCTTTATCTGTAGGTAGGACCCTTAAATAGTCAGGATAATCACCTTCTATCAATCTTATTGTCATCATGGCTTTTGGAGTTTTGACAACAAGATTTTTATGGTCAAAACCTATCTCAGCCTTGTCTTTTTGACCTTCAAGAAGTCTTTTAAGTTCCAACAGACCTTTTTTTGGAGCAATTACCTTCAAATCCAAAGGTATATCTATTTCTTCATCAATTAATGCTAAACGATGTCCATCTGTTGCTACAAATCTTGTTTGAGTTTCGTTTTTCTCAATTAACACACCGTTAAGATTGAATCTTGAATCATCATTGGATGATGCGAATATTGTCTTATCAAGCATATGAACTATTTTTTCACATGGTATCTCATGTGTTTCAACTTCTTCAATGTTTGCCCATGCAGGAAAGTCAGAAGGGTCCATCCCTGCTATATCAAAGGATGATCTTCCTGAGGTTATTTTAATTCTAAATCTATCGGCAAGTTCTATTCTCACAGGCCCTGATGAAAGTTCTTTAACAATTTCCGAAAATTTTCTTGCAGGCACAGTTGCAAATCCGTCATTTGCGTCCTGACAGTTATAAATTACACGTATTCCAACTTCAAGATCAGTGGCTGTGATTGATAATACGCTGTCTTTAACTTCCATTAAAGCATGTGTCAGAATTGGCAGAGGAGATCGTCTTTCTGTAATCGGAACAATTTTTGACATACCTTCTGTTAGTGAGTCCTTCTCGATTTCAAAAAACATGTATGGTCTCCTTGCGTCTTATATTCTTAAATTTAAAAATTAAATTTAGTAGTCGTAATAAGACCTGTGAATACGTGGAAAACATAATTAAACCCAGCATACGAGCGCTCGTTACCTGTTGATAAAACTATAACTAAAATGTACAAATATTGTTAATAAATTATTTCTGAGATCTATAAACAAGATTTTCACAACTTTTTGTTAAGTTATCCCTCTGATATCTTTTCTCAACGCTTCCAAAATTGTTTTAAGTGAATGGTCAGTTTCAAGACGCTTTTCTATTTTTTTAGCGCCATAAATTACTGTGGAATGATCTTTACCACCAAATGCCGCTCCAATTTCAGGATATGATAAATCAGTCAAATTTCTGGCCAGATACATTCCTACCTGTCGAGGCAAAGAATATAGCTTGTGCTTTTTCTTTGATTTTAGATCAGTGGTTTTGATATTAAAAGATTTAGCCACATGAGAAATAATGTCTTCGATAGTAATGTTTTTTGTGTTCCTATGCAAGATTTCTCTAAGAGCAAGTTTAGCCAGATTCGTAGATATTGGAATACCCTGTAAAGAACTCATGGCAATAACTCTTATAAGATAACCTACAAGTTCCCTAATATTTGATTCAACCTGTTCAGCTAAAAAATAGGCCACATCATCAGGCAAATCAAATGAATCTTCAAAAGATTTTCGTTTTAAGATTGCAACCTTAGTTTCCAGATCAGGAGGACTCATATCGGCTATCAATCCCCAACTGAAACGAGATCTCAATCTTTCTTCCATATTTGATATTTCATTTGGAAATCTGTCGGACGTAATGACAATTTGTTTTGATGTCTCATAAAGTGAATTAAAAGTGTGAAAAAACTCCTCTTGAGTTCTTTCTTTCCCAGCGATAAATTGAATATCATCAATCATCAGTAAATCAAGTTTACGATATTTGTTTCTAAAATCGACCATTCTATCGAAACGAAGCGCATTTATCATTTCATTGGTAAACTCTTCGGACGTTACAAAAGCCATATTTTTGCTTTTATCTCTAATAGCTATAGAATAACCAACAGCGCTCATTAAATGGGTTTTGCCCAAACCAACACTTCCGTATATAAATAATGGGTTATAACTTCCTCCAAGATTTTCAGATACAGATCTTGCTGCGGCATGCGCAAACTGATTACATGACCCAACCACAAAGCTTTCAAATGTATACCTTGGATTCAAATTGCGTCTTCGAACAAACTCATCATTCTTAATAGTCGGTTGTTGAGATTCTATGGCATCCTTGCATTCTATAATTGGTTCCTGCGCTGTGGATTCACCTCGAATTATAAATTCAATTCGTAATTCGCTACCAGTTATTTCAAAAAGAGTACTGGAAATTAGACTTAGATAGTGGTCTCTTATCCAAACTACAAAGAAATTGTTTGGCGCAGACAGTATGATTTGGTCTTCAGACAGGTTTTCGCAGAGAACAGGAGAAAGCCAGGTGATGAAAGTATGTTCGTTCACCTGGTCTCGTAATTTTTTCAGGCATTGTTCCCAAAGCGTTATCATCTAGAAATTCTAACAAAATTAATAAGATATTATTTTTTAACGGTATCATGTGACTAATATATTTTCAAGTTAATTCTTCCGAAAAGCCGATTGTATCTAAAAGTCGCACAAGTTCATCATGGGAGTAAAAATGAAACTCAATTTTTCCTGATCCTGAAGATTGTGCCCGTACGGTAACTTTTGTCGAAAATTTCCTGGATAGGCCTTTTTCAAGTTCGGCCATGTTGCAAGTAGAATCCCTTCGCTGTACCTTATTGCGGTTTTCCTGTTTTTCTTTGTAATTCTGAACGATTCGTTCAAGTTCCCTTACCGACAATTTACGTCTGACTATTTTTTCCGACAAAGATAACTGGGTCTCCATATGATCAACCGCCAGCAAAGTCCTGGCATGACCCATTGAGATTTCACGATTTCTTACACTATTTTTTATTGGTTCCGGTAATCGGAGTAACCTTAAGTGATTGGTTATATCTGTTCTGTCTTTCCCAATACGTGTAGCTAATACTTCATGAGTGTATGAAAATTTCATGATCAGGGTTTCATAGGCTTCAGCCGTATCGAGCGGATTCAAATCTTCCCTTTGCAGATTTTCAATCAAAGCTATCTCAAGAGATTCTTTTTCAGTCACATCGCGTACTATAACAGGTAGGCTTTCAATTTTAGCTAAAATAGCCGCTCGCCATCGTCTTTCACCAGCTACGATTTCATATGACCCTTCACTAGTAGATCGTACGATTATTGGCTGAATCAAACCAATTTCAGTAATAGAAGAAGCTAATTCGCTCAAACCTTGATTATCAAAGCTTTGTCGTGGCTGATTTGGATTTGGTTGGATTGTATGAACTGGAACCATTTTTGCCTGAATATGAGAAAAGTCAGGGCTTTCATCAAATTTTGGAGGAATTAAAGCGTCCAGTCCCAAGCCTAGAGCATTACGTTTTTTAGCTGTTTCTTTTTGTTTCAGCATCCAGAATCTCCGTAGTGAGAGCAAGGTAGCTCGTAGCGCCAGTAGATTGTGGATCATAGATCATAACAGGTTTCCCAAAACTAGGCGCTTCTGAAAGTCTTACATTTCGAGGTATAACTGTTTTAAAAACCTGATCCCCAAGATTTTGTCTAACGTTATCAACAACCTGATGACATATGTTGTTCCTGGAATCAAACATGGTTAAAACGAAGCCTTCAATAAATAAGCCTTCATTCAATATTGTTTTAACCCTTTTTATTGTATTTAATAGGGAGCTTACTCCTTCCAGAGCATAATATTCACATTGAATCGGTATAATTACAGACTGGGCCGCAACTAGCGCATTTAAAGTCAAAAAACCCAAAGATGGCGGACAGTCGATCAATATGTAATCATACTCATGCTTGAAAACATCTATCATTTTGGAAAGGAACTGTTCTCTATTTTCAAGACCTACGAGTTCAACTTCAGCGCCTATTAGACTCTGGGAAGATGGAATAATGAAAAGACCATTTATATCGGTATGTTTTATTACTGAAGACGGTTTGGCCTGATCAATAAGCGCTTGGTAGATTGACAGCTCTCCTGGACCTAGTCTAAAGCCGACTCCAGTAGACGCATTAGCTTGAGGATCAATGTCTATTAAAAGAGTCTTTTTTTTAGACATGGCCAGACAAGCGGATACATTGACCGCTGTCGTGGTTTTACCAACTCCGCCTTTTTGATTACATATACAAATCACGCGTGACATGCTACAGCATCCACTATATATTGTGTCGCTGAAGCAATATCATAAAAGAGAATTATTAGACAACGTAAAAATCGAGTTACATCAAATGAAGGAAAACAAATTATTATAAAGTAGCAAAGCACGACGTTTCTTAAATTGTTTGAAAAGATAAAAATCGGCGCTAATCTATCTGATACCTAATAACAGAGCGGTTTAAATTTAAATATGGCAGCACTCCATTCCAACTCTCCACCCGATGATACCCGATAAATTCGGTTTTATCAGCATCCGGTTGTCCAGAATACATTCGTATTACTGATCCGCCTGAATTCAAGATTTTTCCTATGTTCAAAAACTTCATGGCTTTTTTAGGCAAAGCCCTGAATAAAACCACGTCGAATTTATTTAAAACATGACTTTGAAAATAGTCTTGGAATTGAAGATTGATAAACGAAATTCGCTGGAGCCCCAGTTCTTTTGCTACTAATTTGAGGAAAACAATCCTTTTCGGGTTTTTATCCAACAATGCGATAGACAAAGATTCATCAACTATCTTAATCACGAGTCCAGGAAAACCTGCGCCTGCGCCAATATCCAAACAATGCGCTTTAGAATTCAAGCGCCAGACTTTGAAAATAGTCAAAGAGTCCAAAAAATGACAGACAGCTATTTTATTAGCGTCTACAATGGATGTAAGATTAAATTTTGAGTTCCAATATCGTAGCAACTCTAAATATGTAAGCATATTGGAAATACTTGAGTCTGAAACGTCAATTCCCAAAGACTCGCATCCATCAGACAGGATATCTGAAATATTAGGAAGACATTTCGGTAGACTCATTTATCCATTCCAAATATTCAGGAAGACCATCAGAAATTTTAACGGCAATTATCTCAGGCACTTCATAAGGATGTATCTGTTTAACACGCTCCTGGAGTTTTTTGAACAGAGATGATCTGGTTTTGGCGATTAAGAGCGTTTCCTTTTCATCGCATATTTTTCCTTTCCACCAATAAATTGATCTGTACTCATTTAAAATATTTACACAGGCCACAATCTTTTCCTGTACAAGAATAGACGCGATATTTACTGCGTTTTCCGACGTATCGACGGAAATAAAACAGATGACATATGATTCCATAATTACTCCATATTGTGCTTTTATGTTGACAAGCTACTATAAGTTGTATAACTTCAATTCCGGTGAACCCCTAAAGGGGTAGGAAATGATCGAGCGGGCTCCTTATTATAAGACCCAAAATGGCGAAACCTTAATCAAAAAGACTTGTAAAGTCACCAAAACGCTTTAAAAAGCGCCTCTCTGATGGGTTAATTTTTTCCGGACCAAGATCTGCACCGATCCGTGAACCAAAAAGAAAGGGAGCTGGTAATGTTCAAGATCGGAGAAGTAGTAGTTTACCCAGTTCATGGGGTAGCAAGAATAGTTGGAATTAGGAAAGAAAAAATCGGAAACTCTGACCAGCTCTGCTACATATTGGAAACAGAAATCAAAACAGCTAACGAAAAGCCTGTGATTAAACTTCCAATAGATAAGGTCGAATCCAACCGCGTACGAAAAATTGTTGATGAAAGTGAAGTTTCTCAAGTTATGGATATCCTGGAAAAACGAGGGATGAAGACAGATACCCAGACTTGGAATCGTAGACACCGGGAATATCAGGATAAAATGAGAACCGGAAGTATTTTTCAGGCGGCTGAAGTTTACAGAGATCTAAGTTTGCTCAAAGCAAACAAAGATCTTTCTCATGGAGAAAGACGCCTTTTCGACCAGGCTCACAATTTGTTGATCAAAGAGCTTTCAATAGCTAAGCAAACAGATGAAACAGAAATAGAGCGTACGCTAAATATTATCTTCCAAAAGAACTGCGAAAATTCGTCCGAAACACAAAAAGATTGTTGATCCTAAAATAAATTGAAAAATAGCTCCATATAAACTGAAAGGATCAACAATTGCCGCTCAGTAAGACAATCTCAATAATAATTTTTGGGAGTTATGTCTTGTTTGGCGGTCTTGTTGGCTTTTCTTTATTTGGTTCAACCGATCAAATACTTCTGACTGAGGTATTTTTTCTTATCTTAGGGTTTGGGACCATAAAGCTCCTCCAAATATGGTTAAATGCAGATGTCTTTAAAATAATCGGCGGGGTATTTGGCGCTGTCACAGGACTTATATCCGGCGTAATACTGGCCTGGAACTTATCATCCATATTCGATACCCGAGAAATAATCGGTCCACTAACCGGTCTCTTAATAATTATTCCTGTGCTTGTAGGACTTCAATTGGGTTCAGCCAAAGCACGGGAATTCAGGGACAAAATCGGAAAACCTGATAGTAATACTCGAAAAATAGTTGGTATTTTAGATACTTCAGTAATTATAGATGGACGAATAGCCGACATTTGTGAAACAGGCTTTTTGGATGGTGATCTAATAATACCTCAATTCGTACTGAAAGAGTTACAAGTTATCGCTGATTCAAGTGAGTCAACTAAAAGAACACGGGGAAGGCGGGGCTTGGATATATTAAACAAGATGAAGAAACAAGCCTATGTAAAAATCATAATTTCCGAATCAGATTACCCATCAATTAAGGAAGTAGATCAAAAGCTTATTCAATTGGCTAAACAAATTAACTGTTCAATAATTACAAATGATTTTAATTTGAATAAGGTGGCTGAAGTTCATTCAATTCAAGTTCTTAATATTAACCAATTAGCTAATGCTCTGAAACCAATAGTGCTTCCCGGTGAAACAATGAGAGTCCAGGTAATTAAAGAAGGTAAGGAACTTAATCAAGGAGTCGCGTACCTGGATGACGGTACAATGGTTGTAATTGATAATGGCAAAAAACTTATGGGCCGCAATATTGACGCCACTGTAACCAGCGTACTGCAAACCACAGCGGGACGAATGATCTTTGCCACTTACAAAGGTGCCTGAACCTGAAAAAGAAAAAAGGCTGGAGAAAACACAACTCAGTGTTAAAATCCAACCTTTCCAACATGCACCGGAAAATTTATTGCATCGAATTTCAGCCGCTCGTGATTCGGCTGAATCACTTAATTGAACGACAGACCCACTAACTCCTTCCTCTAGCGGCTAGATAGTCCTGCCAGAGCTTGACACCGGATTCCGCAGGATTGCCGGCATCGTTCCACCATCGGATAAAATCTTTGTAAGTGACCAAAAAATCAGCCCATGTTCCATTTGGAGCATATCTTTTTTTCCAGTCGGGGAAAAGATCATCGTTTGCAAGCTGAAATTCATCTTCCCCGAAATCCGGAAATGTTTTTTGAAATAGTTTAAGCTTTTCTTCAGAAGATACTTGAGTTTCAGCAGGTTTCACAGAGTTAACCGCAGTTTGTGGAGCTACCGGCTCAGGAGTAACGGATTCTTTCGCTTGAGGCGGAGTTAAAGTTTCCTCTTTCGGCGCTGCAGCCGCGACAGGCGGAGCCACTGAATTCTTTTCAATTGCCGGCGAAACCACTTCGGGTGTTTTCATCGGCGCAACTTGTGGTAGCTGAGGACCGGAAGACGAGGGTTCTAGCATTGACATAGCCGTAGGCGCAGAGACTGCTTGAAGCTGAGCGGCTATCCAGCCTTTGCTGGGGTCGAACTCTTGGATTCCTCCAAAAACTTTATCAATCCTATATGCTTTTCCCAATCCAACCGGACTCAGATAATGATAACGATTTTGAATCCCGAGAAGCAAAAAACCTAAAGCAATAACAACAAGAAATACCCAGGAGTGAAGTTTGGTCCAACCAGGACTTAATTTTAAATTATCCAAGTCGGGACGTCGCTCTTCTTTCGGTCTGTCGATCATCCCACAGCCTCCTTTAAAAAGGGCGATGAATGGGCAAAAGCCCTTGAATGTTTTTAATATATCACATTTGAAAAAATCTGTAAATCATTAAATGAATATTCTTTTTTAGAAGCTGAAAAAATATTTGAATATGGGGTGGGCCTAAAAAGAAGATGTCAAAAGAAAAAAAATCACTATGTAAAGTGAAAAAATGCTTGCCTGTTCAAAGAAATATGGTAGTAAAGAGTCACTTCTCAACATACCCTTTCGAATCGTGAAAAGCCCTGAAAGGGGCGGCTTATAAGCCGTTTTCGGGCTTTTCATTTTTATGCGGTTGAGGTAAAAAATGAATGGCGCCGGAGGAGGGCTATCCAACTCTTGGTTTCCCTGACTTTAGGACATTCAGTCAAGGTAGAGTTTAAACCCTATTTCAATGAAAGGACATTCAGAGCCGGCGCCATCCAAACCGAAAGTAGTCACTTAGAAGATCAGCCCTGCTTCAACATATGCGCCTTCGAGATAAAGATTCATCTGCAAATCATTCCGGTTTTCATTGAAACTGAGCCACCTGTATCCGCCTTTAACAAAACCCCAACGATTACAATTCAGAGGCACGCTGAATCGCAAACCAGGCTCGATGTCCAATACCAGGGTGTTATCAAGATACCCAATGCTGAATTCACTGTCACAAGCCAATGTGGCGCCGTTACACAATGTTCTAATACATTTTCTTAGGTTGATGCCTGACATTAACATCTGTCTGGTTCTGTCATTGGTGCTGGCCGGCCAATTCGGACAAACTGAACACGCTACCTTAAACTGTTGCGGATTGTACAACCAGGCCGTGTAAATCGACACATTGGCATTGCAGGTATTGATGAAGCTATACATCAGGCCAAGTCGCTGATAAATAAAACTCCAATTAGTATGAACTTGCTCTCCAACAGGCACGTACCAATTTCCGTAATAGAAAGGTTTAGTGGTAACCGCTGTGCCACTTAAGTTTATAGGCATGATGGAGTAATATATAGCCCAGTTCCAGTTTATCTGATAATAGGCCGAATATTCACCCAACACAGGATGCTTCGGTAAACCAAGATCATCCGTCAGGTCTACACCGTTAGCAGGTTGACCGAGAACCATGCCTGGCCATTGAAGGGTCCCACTGAGTCTCGGCAAAAAAACCTGAGCGCTAATTTCCCACTGTCTACAAAATCTACGTGGAACAATACAGGGCGGTTCAGGTTTTGGACCGCAAATTAGACCTGGAGCGCAAACAGGTGATTTAACCTTGGATATCGGACGTGCATAACCTATGTATGGTCTATAAGACGCCGGTTCAAACCTGGGAGCCGTAGCCGATACTACATCGGACGGCGTACCAGGATAATCCGATTTTAACCCCGACAACGCCGAGTTAGACCCGTAAGGAACGTCAACCAGGGGATCAATAATTACGTTGATAAATTTTTGATTGTCGTAAGGAAATGCAATTACAACTGAACCAAAAAACAATAAGCATACCAGTAGCGTAACAGTGCTTCTTTTCATTGCCCTGTCCTCCCAGCTCGAACTCACTGGTATTGCTTAAATATTTTTTACGAAACTTTGTCAAGATAAAAAATGCAAACTTAACCATATATTGTGTTTTTTTATGAGAAACGACTTATTTTACACAATATATAGACTAAAAAACAATGATTTATATTAATTTACAAATATTTAACATAATTAAATTACTATAACTCTCATTAATTATGATTATAATTAGTGAACAGTTAAATCTATTTTTCATCAAGCTTAATAAATGTTTTCTGAAAAAAGCCTATGTGTGAGTTCGGCTTGAAGAAAACGAGCTATGTTTCTTAAAAGATTTTATTCCCCTCCTTTCTGTAAAGGGTCCTGCAATTGTAATTCAAGTCCCACATGAAACCACACGGGAACCAGCTCAACATCGACATAAAATTTTTAAGATGGAAAACTTAATGAAAACTAAATGGTAGGGTAATTACTTCTCAACATACCCTTGCCAACATCACAACTAACTGAATTCACGTATTATATAGTTTAATTATGATGTCAAGTAAAAAATGATCGTTAAAATTAAGGATGTTACATTTAAAAAGTGATAGCATTTCGATGTTATTTTAATAGAAAGCATTCATAATAATCTGAAATCCCACCACAAATAGGTATACATAGTATCTCGATGAGTTGAAAATTATCGATATCATGATATCTTGAAAAAATTATGAAGAAGATGATTCGTTTTAAAGCTGGATCGGGAATCCTTAATCTTATACGCGATGAGGGCCTTAAATCTGAGCGCGTACGCGTATTCACCGGACCCGCGGGTGGTCCTAAATGGTTTGTTTCTGTAGGTTTCGACAAAGCCCTTATTAGGAGTGAATTTCTCCAAAAATCCTCTTCTGAACGAGTCCTTTTAACTGGGGCCTCGGCAGGCGCATGGAGGTGTTTGGCTATGGCTTGCAAAGACCCTATGAGCGCGTACGAAAAACTGAGAATAGCGTATTCAAGAAATGTTTTTACAGCTCAGGACAACCCATCAACTGTTTCGGCGAAACTAAGAAGTAATGTAGAGACTTTTATAAATGATCAAGATCTGCCTCACATATTGAACCATCCAAAATTTGATCTCGCCATACATGTTGTGAAGTCAAAGAACCTTGCAACGTCCAGTAATATTAAAGTTGAAGGTTTGGCCTTGATACTGTCTGCTATATTAAACTTAATTAATTCCAAATACATCGGACTATTTTATGATAAATCAATTTTCTATACTGGTAATCACGCGCCTGAATTTGCTTCCCATGATTTTGATGGTCTAGCCTTCAGAATCAATAACCAAAATATTAAAGAAGTTGCTTTGGCCACTGGATCATTGCCATATTTTATTAAGGGAGTGTCTAATATTCGAGGGGCGCATGAAGGTGTTTACCGAGATGGTGGCCTAATTAACTATCAATTAAATGAAGATTACCATCCAAAAGATGGGCTTACACTTTTTTTTCATTATCAGGAAAGAATCACTCCCGGATGGTTCGACAAAAAACTCTACTGGAAGAAAGCCGCAGGCAAAAACCTAGAACGAGTTTTACAGATTTTCCCAAGTGAAACATTCGTCAAGATGCTCCCTGATAGAAAAATCCCTGATAGAACCGATTTTGTGACTTTTGTTAATGATCCAGAAGAAAGAATAAGAAGATGGGACAAAGTTTGCCAATTGAGTGAACTTATTGCGGAAGATTTTATGGAAAGTGTCGAATCGGGCCAAATTCGTGATAGAGTTGAACCTCTTTTCCCATGAGATCGGATCTAAAATATTGCATTAAGGCGATAAACTATGAATAGACCATCGTGGCACGAATACTTTATGATGCTGGCCAAGCTGGTTAGTGTTCGGTCTACCTGTAACTCCAGGAAGATTGGAGCTGTAATCGTAAGAAACAACAGAATACTTGCTACAGGTTATAACGGAGCTGTACACGGGGCCCCCCACTGTTCCGACAAAGGACCTGACTTCTGTTTACGTAGATCTATAGGCGCACATGACGCAGAGAAATATAATTATTGTTTATCAAGTCATGCCGAAGTAAACGCTGTGAATCAAGCCGCCAGGTTCGGCACTCCATTGGAGAATGCTACTCTATACTGCACACTTGAACCTTGTAACTGGTGTTTCAAACAATTGATTCAAGCCGGAATCAGAGAAATTTATTTTGAATCGCCATATGATTCAAAAAATAGGGATTTTGATCTATTCTGGCGACAAACAATGAAAACTAATAAAGAAATTAGAATATTTCAACAGATATCCATTTCAGACCAGGCAAAAAAATTTATGATTAAAACTTTACTTAACGATTCAACACGAAAATTGTTGGCTACTGATCCGACAGAAACTTCACAGTTGAATGAAGATGCGCTGGGTGAATTTCTGAAGAACTAAGAGAACTCAACTAAGTATCAGCTATTTAAGAATTGATTCTCAATTTTCTATTCGCAGAGTTTGACTAGTCTGTTCCATCTTTCAGTGATCTTATCCTGAATTTCCGAAGTGAGTTTTTCATCCAGGTGCCTATAAC
>JACWAG010000345.1 GCA_014874425.1 Syntrophaceae bacterium
CTAAGAGATCGTGCGGGAATAACTCAGTGGTAGAGTGCAACCTTGCCAAGGTTGAAGTCGCGGGTTCAAATCCCGTTTCCCGCTCCACTAATCTTTTGTAATATTTACCATCTAGGCCCATTTTGTGTCAGTAAAATGGGCCTAGAATCATGTTTAGGGTTTGAAGCTAAGTATATTCTCCCGGCCAACGGTATATTCTCTAAAAAATATTCAATGTCATAAAAGTTTTTCATACTTTCATGATATGTAACTTCTATAAGGATAGAAGTTAATGTTTTACCGTTGTTCTAGTCGTGCTTGATCACATTCTTTCAAAGCGTAGAGCGTCAACCGCAACCTGAATCTCCAAACGTATAACCCTAAATTATATCAACCTGTTACCAATTATTCTCATTGATATTGACCGCAGGGAACCGCGCCGAGTTATTAAGTTGGATGAATGGCAGATGCTTTGTGTTTTAATTCTAGAAATAAAAGACCGGATTGATTACGTTTATGGACGCTCCAGTGATGAGAAAAGACTTGAAGACCTTATCCACCTCGCTATCTCGGCAATAAATGGCAAGGACGTGAGGTTAAATTCCAAAAGATCGGATGTTGGAAAGTGCAATAAGAGGGTCAGCAAAAGGGAAATCCGAGGTTTATTCGCTGTCTGGGGTCTCTTTCTCCACCAGTCTAAGATGTCGTCCTTTAGCTCGCTTATCTCTTCCTCTGTCAAGCTCTGCAGACTCATTTTCAAATGTTTCCCGGTTCAAGGTCCTCTTCCTGTCTTTAGGTAAATCTATCAGGATCCCCGATAGCTTGTCCAACTTCTCTTTGTTGTCAGAATCTTCCATTATGCTGCTCTTTTCAGGATGTTTTGTAATAGACCATATGCCCACATGGTCTATTCTTATTTGTCCTATATCCTCTTGGATTCAATTCGTCACCTATTTTTTGAAGCGTGAGGCCAGTCGCACGAAGTTCTATGGTCAATTGTTAGGCCTGCTGTTCTCGTGGAACTGGAACAAGCGTTTCCCCGTCCGTTCCTAGGGCAAATTCAAAGGGGGATCTAGCCGATTCTCGTTCCTTCTTTTTGATCGGTCACAATATTCATCTTTACGTGTAGGTCTTCGTCGTTTTCTCGAAATGTTTCTGGTATTACGTCAAGTTTGCCCATCTTTATACTCGCTATTATATTACAACAAATAGCTATAATTTCTTTGATTTCTGATAATATTACAAATGTGTCAGGGAAACACCCGTTTCCAATTACAAGAGTTCTCAGCTTTGGGAAAGAATTTTCACGCTACTTGCGTTACTCCTAATGGAGTTATTTCGGCTGGAAACAGGAGATCACAATGAAGGCAATTGTTGTTCGGGAATTTGGCGCCCCTGATGTCATGAAGGTAGAGGACGTTCCCCAGCCTGAACCAAGTCCGGGACAAATCCTGGTGGCTATAAGCGCAGCGGGAGTCAACCCGGTAGACACCTACATCCGATCAGGACAGTATGCGAAAAAACCTCCCTTACCCTATACTCCCGGTATGGATGGCTCAGGTGTAGTGAAATCCCTAGGACAGGGTGTGACTAAATTCCCTGTCGGCGCCAAGGTTTACCTCGCTGGCAGCGTTAGCGGAACATATGCTGAATATGCCCTTTGTGATGAATCCCAAGCGTATTCATTACCAGACAGAATATCATTCGAACAGGGGGCGGCTATTGGTGTGCCATATGGTGTAGCATATAGAGCGCTTTTTCACCGGGCCCTTGCCCAACCAGGTGAAACCGTTCTCATTCATGGTGGAACCGGAGGGGTAGGGGTGGCTGCAATCCAATTGGCGCTCGCCCACGGCTTAAAGGTCATCGCAACTGCTGGTACGGAAGATGGCCTCAGTTTTCTGGCTGAACAGGAAGCGCTCCATGTCCTGAACCATCGAATCCCGGACCATTTTGAGGAAATTTTAGCTCTGACAAATGGCGCGGGTGTCGATGTAATTCTAGAAATGGCCGCAAATATTAACCTTGGACATGATTTGAAGATCCTCGCGAACAAGGGACGTGTAGTTGTTATCGGAAGTCGCGGACCGGTGGAAATCGATCCTCGTGACGCAATGGCCAGAGACGCTTCTATATTCGGAATATTGCTCTTTAACGCCCCCGATGAGGAGCTTGCTCGTATTCACGCCGCTTTGGGCGCGGGATTGAAGAATGGAACTCTGACCCCGATAATAGGGCGAAAATTTTTATTGACTGAAGCCGCGACTGCCCATAAAGAAATAGTGGGCCCGCACTCAATCGGGAAATCAGTTTTGATACCATAATAGTAAGGTGGAACAATATGAGTCATCTTTTCGACACATTTACCATCAAATCGGTGACACTACGCAATCGGATCGGGGTGTCTCCAATGTGCCAATACGTTTCCAACAATGGGATGGCGAGCAACTGGCACCTAGTCCATCTCGGTTCCCGCGCCATTGGCGGAGCTGGTTTGATAATCGCCGAGGCTACGGCCGTTGAGCCTCGCGGCAGGATCTCTCCGAGGGACGCAGGCCTGTGGTCGGAGGAGCACATCGGCCCACTGGAACGCATCACCAGATTCATCAAGGATCACGGAGCGGTCCCAGGAATTCAGCTGGCTCATGCAGGCCGAAAAGGCAGCGCCACGCGGCCGTGGGAAGGAGACAACTCCCTTAAAGACGAAGAAGGCGGATGGGAGACCGTAGCGCCTAGCGCTCTGGCTTTTGGGGATAAACTTTGGCGGGTCCCCAAAGAAATGACTCTTCAGGACATCAATGATGTTCAGGAGGCATTCGTCGCTGCAACCAAGAGGGCTATAGAGGCGGGCTACAAGTGGCTGGAATTACATGCGGCGCATGGATATCTCCTTCATAGCTTCTATTCCCCACTTTCCAACAAACGAACTGACAAATATGGAGGCAGTTTTGATAACAGGACTCGATTTACTGTCGAGACACTTGAACGTATGCGGGCCGTCTGGCCTGAAAAATTGCCTTTAGCCGTGCGATTGTCCTGTTCCGATTGGGTAGATGGTGGATGGACAATCGAAGATAGTATCGAATTGGCGAAAAAGCTCAAAGAAGTTGGAGCGGACCTTATAGACTGCAGTTCAGGTTTTGGAAGCCCTGACCACAAGAAATACCCGTTTGGGCCAGGGTGGCAGGTTCATTTCTCCGAGGCTATTCGTAGGGAGGCGAGGATGGCGACTGCCGCAGTAGGTCTGATAACGGAACCTGTTCAAGCTAATGACATAATCGCCGATGGTAAGGCGGACATTGTTCTGCTGGCGCGGCAAATGCTCAAAGATCCTTATTGGCCTCAGCACGCGGCCAAGTCTCTTAACCACGACCTAAAGAGTATTGTACCCGCTCCATATCTTAGATGGATATGAGAGATTCATGTCATTTCGACCGGCAGGGAGAAATCTATAACGGACGGGGAAAGATTTCTCGTCGCTGAACTCCTCGAAATGCCATCCCAATAATTTCGCTCAATTCTTCCCGACTCCTATTACCTGATATATGGTAACAAGGCCCTCTATGCCTTTTAGCTCAGCCTCCCTAACAGGTCCGATGACAACATCGGAGGAGACCCGTTCATAGACAGGGGCTGTCACAAGGATGTCTCCTCCGATGGTCTGAGTTTGCACGCGGAAAGCCACGTTAATTGGGGTGCCGACAGCTCCGTATTTTTTGCGCCTATTCGATCCGATGTTTCCTACGACTAGTTCTCCGCAATTAATTCCTATTCCCATGCTAAGTTCTGGTAAACCAAGTTTGATATTATCGTCATTCAAAGCCTTCATGGCTTTCTGCATCTCTATTGCGCAGAGGACTGCCCTACGTGAGTGATCAGAAAATTGTCTTGGCGCTCCAAAGAAAACCAGTATCCCGTCCCCCGTAAATTCGTCGATTGTTCCACTATATCGAAGTATGATGTCGGTCATAACCTCCAAATATCGATTAATACTAAGCTGCTTTCAAGATGAGATTAATTACCCAGTCGAATCCAGCGATGCTGGCTACTTTTTCCGGGGATTGTTCTAGCGAGTCGAGAGCCTCGACGAGGACACTTTCGAC
>JACWAG010000346.1 GCA_014874425.1 Syntrophaceae bacterium
AACTGAAACACAGATCTGGTTAAAACAAGATGAGGAGTCCAACAGGACCTCTTCTTTTGGCCCCAATTGGTACACTATTGCTCCGCCTCACCGGTACATTTTTCCTCCGGCCTTGACAAAACGTCAAAGAGAAACCCCATCTTGACTCAAATTCATATTAAATGCACGCAGTAACCTTATGACCTCAGAAGCGTCTCCGCTTGAAAAAGAATTTAACAACGATTGGGTCCCCCCTTGAGGAATTAGCCACTGTCTGCCTACTGGACTGGAAAGAAATTCATTGGGTGAGTTGTAAAATTGGGTCAGCTTGCTGTAGTCCAAAAATGTGACTGTATCGGCACAGCCCATATCTTTAGATCTGTTAGTTATTTCAATCACGGTGAGGCCTAATGCTCTTTTTAAGTCCCCAATAAGGACACGCGCGTCATGCCTCGATGAATTGTCCAACATAGAAAAAGATTCATCCAGGATCAAGACTTTGGCCCCTACAGCCAAAACGTCTGCTAGGCAAAGTTTTTGCGTTTCTCCTCCTGACAGGGTATGAGTCAGCCTGTCCTCAAATCCTACTAATCCGGTCCAGGCTAGGACATTTCGTACTCGTTTGCGTATTTCTTTTTGGGATACACGAAGGTTCTCCATTCCAAAACAAATATCGTCCAAAACGGTAACACCGACTACAGAATTTGAATAACCACCTGCAATGTATGCAATCCCGTCGTGATTAATCTCATTGGCAGGCGTGAAAATAATGTCCCCAATCTGAGGTTTTAGAATTCCCTTGATCAATTTGGCCAGAGTAGTCTTACCTGAGCCATCTGGGCCTGCGATGATATTCCAAGTTAGGGGCAATATCTTCAAATTCAGATCTGAGATGATCCACCTATCGGGAGAATAATGAAACGAAACGTTTTCGATGTTGATCATTCACTTGCTGTTATGCTGAATCCTCTAAAGGGAAAAGCCGAGATAAATTCTCGGCTTCCGGTTCTGAAACGCTTTGGATATTTGCGTCTTGATCAGCAGATTATGAGTCGGTTTTTGACTTGATTTTATCCAAAAGTTTGTCCTTAAGGCCTTTAGGTTTTGATAAAAGGTTCCCTTTGGAGGACCCTTGAGCGTCTTTTGTTGGCTTTTTATCAACCAATTCAATAATCGAAACCGAAGCTCCATCCCCTGGCCTAAACCCCTTTTTGATGATTCTGGTATACCCACCATTACGGTCAGCGAACCTGGGCGCTATGTCGTTGAATAATGAGTGTGTAACTTCTTTCGATCTAATTACACTAAGGGCTTGTCGTCTAGCATGAAGATCTCCCCGTTTGCCGAGGGTTATCATCTTATCAGCCAAACTTCGGAGCGCCTTAGCTCTTGTGTCCGTGGTGACAATACTTTCGTGTTCAAGTAGAGAAGTTACCATGTTTCTGAGCATCGCAACGCGGTGGGAAGTCCTCATGCCTAATTTATAACGAGCTTTTCGGTGTCTCATAGAAATTATCTCCAAATCAATCGCTTACGGCGTTTTCTCTTTCTTTCCTCATGGTATCGAGTTCTTCCCTGGATGGAAAGTTGGGTACTGTCATGCCAAGCCCAAGACCCATATCGGACAAAATCTCCTTGATTTCGTTCAGTGATTTTCGACCGAAGTTCTTAGTCTTAAGCATTTCTTGCTCAGTTTTCTGAACAAGTTCACCGATGTATCGTATATCCGCGTTCTTTAAACAGTTAGCGGACCTAACACTTAACTCTAGTTCTGCGACACTTCGATGAAGGTTTTCATTGACCTGCGGTTCAGACTGTGGTTTGTCGTCCTTTAAAACTGGTTCTTCTATTTCCGGACTCAGGAGAAAAACCCTGAACTGCTCGCGAAGTATAGAGGCTGCGCGGTGCAGAGCTTCGCTGGGACGAATCGCCCCGTTTGTCCAGATTTCCATAGTCAATTTGTCATAATCTGTTCTTTGGCCGACACGGGTATCAGTAACCTTATAACTGACTTTGCGAATAGGAGAGAAGACGGCGTCTAACGCAAGAGTGCCGATAACATCCTCACTCTCTTCAGCCGGTGAATAGCCTTTCCCCCATTCTACCGTTAGCTCCATGACCAATTTGCCTTCTTTTGATAACGTAGCCAAAACCAAATTGGGGTTGATTATTTCAACAGCGTGCGAAGTTTGGATGTCGCCTGCAATCGCCTCACGTTCCCCGGAACAATCTAGTCTGATAGTTTCCGGCCCATCGGTATGCAATTTTAGGCGAACCTGTTTCAAATTCAGCAACAAATCCGTAACATCTTCTTTAACGCCTGGAATTGTAGAAAATTCATGTAATACGCCATCGATTTTAGCTTTTGTAATAGAAGCCCCTGGAAGAGAGGACAACAAAACTCTTCTCAGCGAATTGCCCAATGTAATACCAAACCCTCGCTCTAGAGGGCCGATAAGATATTTACCGTATTCGGTTGTTTCATCCCCATCGACCTCTAATCGTGCAGGATCAAGATTGGTCCAGGGGCGGGTCATCAGGGTTTGCCCTGTATCACTCATGGCTTTCCTCTCGTAATCTGCGCCGTTAGTGATCCAGCCTCAATCGCGTGGATTGTTGGCGTAAAATCAAAACCTTGCAGAGTAAAAAGCCGTTTCCGTATGCCATATTCCCGGGCAAACGGCGGATCTTTTCGTACGCGCCGCAAAGTGTAAGGCGCACGAACTAAAAACTATTTGGAATAAAATTCGACGATTAACTGTTCACGAATCGTCGGCGGTAATTCCTCACGAGTTGGCACACCTTTGATTGTTCCCTTAAAGTTTTCAGCATCCACTTCGAACCAGGAAGGAACAGGTCTGCGTCCAACTGCGGACATGGAATCCTCAACGGATTTAAGTTTTTTGCTCTTTTCCTTCACTTCGACAACCATCCCAGGTTTAGTTAAAAAAGAGGCTATGTCCACCTTTCTACCATTTACCAGGAAATGTCCATGATTGACGAGTTGACGGGCTTCCGATCGAGACGATGCGAACCCCATTCTATAAACTATGTTGTCCAGCCGAGATTCTAACAAAAGCAACAGGTTTTCGCCGGTGACTCCTCGACGTTGCTCCGCCAAGTGAGCGTAATTTCGGAACTGTTTCTCTAGCAGTCCATAAATGCGGCGAACTTTTTGCTTTTCCCTGAGTTGGACCCCGTAATCAGTATGCTTTGCCCGACTCTGACCATGCTGGCCAGGAGGATAGTTTCGTCTCTCTACAGAACACTTGTCGGAAAAACACCGGTCTCCTTTGAGAAACAACTTGGTTGTTTCACGCCGGCAAAATCTACAAACTGAATCTCGATAACGCGCCAAACTAAGACTCCTTTATCTAATAAGCAGAAATCTCTGTACAGTCACACTAAACACGTCTTCTCTTGGGAGGCCTGCAACCATTGTGTGGTATAGGCGTAACATCCTTTATCAAAGTAATCTGAAAACCCGCTGCTTGGAGTGACCGGAGCGCCGCCTCACGTCCAGCGCCAGGTCCATTGATCAATACTTCGACATGTCGCATGCCGTTTTCCATGGCCTTACGCGCCGCATCCTCAGCGGCCAACTGGGCCGCAAAAGGTGTAGATTTTCTGGACCCCTTAAATCCCTGTGTTCCGGCGGAAGACCATGCAACCACATTCCCGTCAGGGTCCGTGATTGTTACAATGGTGTTATTGAAGGTCGACTGAATATGTGCGACCCCTCTAGGAACATTTCGCCGTTCTTTTTTCTTTTTGACTATCCGCCTTCTCGGCATTGATCTCTCCGTTACAGACCGATTATCATTAATTGATAATTAAAACGTTTGTTCAACGACCGGGTTTGACCACCGATCATCCCGATTTTTCCCCATAGACCACTATGATAGAAGTGGACCTTTGAAAAAAGCATTACTTCTTTTTGCCAATTTGCATTTTCCTAGGACCCTTACGAGTCCTCGAGTTGGTATGAGTCCTCTGCCCTCGAACCGGCAAGCCTCTACGGTGCCTAAGCCCTCGATAGCAGCCAAGGTCCATAAGCCTTTTGATGTTCATGCTAATTTCGCGACGCAAATCACCCTCGACCTTGTACGATCGATCAATAGCCTCGCGAATTTTTGCGACGTCAACCTCGGTTAATTTATCCGAGTTCATGCCCGGATCGAGGCCTGATTCATCCAAAATCTTCAGAGCTGTAGCCCTACCGATTCCGTAGATATAGGTTAGAGCGATTTCCATTCGTTTGTTTTTGGGAAGGTCGATCCCAGCAATACGCGCCACGATATTCCTCCAGGCGTTAAAACCTTGCAATCACAGGGCTCAACCCTGTCGCTGCTTGTGTTTTGGGTTCTCGCAGATTACTCTGACAATACCTCTACGTTTGATTATCTTACATTTGTCACAGATACGTTTTACCGATGCCCTCACTTTCATGAGCGCCTCCTTATTTTCCCAAAGAGAAAACTCTAACTAGGCTATAGCATTTTCTATTCGGGCAAAAATTTCTTCTATAGGGCCCACACCCTGGACTTTTCTCAACAGGCCCTTGTCAGCGAAATATTGTACGAGAGGGGCTGTTTGTTTATTGTAAACACCTAACCTCTCTCTTATGGTTTTCTCATTATCATCATCCCTCTGATAAAGCTCCGATCCACAAATGTCGCATACGCCTTCCTTTTTAGGAGCATTGAATATTACATGAAACATCGCCCCGCAAGCGGAGTTTCGACATGTGCGTCTCCCAGAAAGCCTCTTCACCAGTTCCTCATCAGGAACATCGACTAAAACAGCGTGAGATATGGATTTCCCTTGAGCTTCAAGAATCTTGTCTAATGCTTTTGCCTGAGCAAGTGTTCTCGGGAATCCATCCAGCATATATCCTTTGTCCAGGTCCGGTTTGGAAAGTCTCTCTTCCACAACGCCAATGACTACGTCGTCCGGTACCAGTTCTCCTTTATCCATATAGGTTTTGGCTTTCAGGCCCATAGGCGTCCCTTCTTTAAGAGCCGCTCTAAAAATGTCTCCCGTAGATATCTGGGGAATTCCAAGTTTTTCAACTAACATTTTTGCTTGAGTACCTTTGCCGGAACCAGGTCCTCCCAACAATACGATCCTCATGTTTCCCTCCTTGACCTAAAAACTTCTTTACCGTCTTCCTTTTATTCGCCCTGTACGAATGAAGCCTTCATAGTGCCTCTGAATCAAATGTGTTTCAATCTGCGATAGAGTGTCAAGCGCCACTCCTACAACGATTAGCAGCGATGTTCCACCGAAATAGAACGGGGCATTGAAACGACTGATAAGTATAGAAGGCAGTACACATACGACAGATATGTAAATTGCGCCCCCAAGAGTAATCCTCGTAAGTACTTTATCAATATATTGGGCTGTCTTTTTTCCAGGCCTGATACCGGGAATATAACCCCCATACTTTTTCATATTATCGGCGACATCCACTGGATTAAAAGTGACAGCGGTATAAAAATAGCAAAAGAAGACTATCAGAGCTACATAGCAAAACTCATAAACTACTGTCCCGGGTCTAAGCCAATCAGTTATTGATGTAACAATAGGAATGTTCAAGAATTGAGCAATAGTAGCCGGGAAAATAATTAATGATGAAGCAAAAATTGGAGGAATAACCCCTGCTGTGTTCACCTTTAGTGGAAGATGCGTGGTCTGGCCGCCATAAATCCGTCTCCCGACGACCCTTTTGGCATACTGCACAGGAATACGCCGCTGACCTCTTTCTACGAAAACAATTACGGCTATAACCGCAATCATGATGCCAATTAACAATAACAATACGAGAAAACCAAGGTCTCCAGTCTGGACCAACTGAACAGTACTGCCTAACGCAGATGGCATCCTAGCTACGATTCCGGCAAAAATTATAAGTGAGATTCCATTTCCAATCCCCCGCTCGGTAATCTGCTCACCCAACCACATAATAAAAGCGGTCCCCGCCGTAAGAGTCACCATAGATAGAAGCACGAACGCCGGTTTGGACATGTAGACTAGATTCTCGGTCTTGGCGAGCCCAATACTGATACCCATACTCTGAACCAGAGACAGGACAACTGTTCCATAACGTGTGTATTGAGTAATTTTCTTTCTGCCGGCCTCTCCCTCTTTTGACAACCGTTCCAGATGCGGAACGACAACCGTAAGAAGCTGCAGAATAATAGACGCGCTAATATATGGCATGATGCCCAAAGAGAATACCGAGAAGTTCTCCAACGCTCCACCCGTGAACATATCGATAACGCCAAAGAGAGTCTGCTGGTAGCGGCCAAAAAACTCCTTTAGGGCCAAAGTGTTTATACCAGGGGTCGGAACGTGTACACCCAATCGATAAACAAGAAGCATCAGGAGCGTAAAAAACACTCTACGCTTCAATTCCGGAATCTTGGCTATGTTAGCGATGGAACCTATCAAGAAAGGTCTCCTAAAATTACCGCGTCTAATGCGCTTTTATTACGTAAAACTAAAGTACAAGCCTCAGTTGCAACTTGCTATTCCACAGTACCGCCCGCAGCGCCAATTTTTTTACGGGCATTATCGCTTACCGCATCAAGCCTAATAACGTAAGCTGCGGACACTTCTCCGTCCGAAAGCAACTTAATTGGTCCGACCCTTTTGACTATGTTCTTTTCACGCAGCAAAGCGCCGGTAATAGGTTCAGACGGGTTTAACTTGGATATGGTCTTCAGGGAAACAACATTGTATTCAATCCTGAAAACATTGTTAAAGCCCTTCTTGGGAAGGCGTCTTTGCAACGGCATTTGACCGCCCTCAAAGCCCCGAGCGACTTTGCCTCCAGACCGTGATTTTTGGCCTTTGTGTCCCTTGCCGCAAGTTTTACCCAAACCGGATGATTCGCCGCGGCCGACGCGTTTACGTCTACCCGCGGTAACCGGCCGCTCCAAATTTGACAAATTCATTAAAAGCTCCGTTCCGGACTGAGTTTAGCTACTGATCAACATTTTCCACGGCGACGAGGTGACAGACCTTGTTTACCATACCTCGGATAGCCGGAGTATCTTCCAAAACTTTGAAAGAATTCAATTTATGAAGCCCCAGTCCACGAATGGTTTCTCTTTGACTTTTCGTCGCCTTAATCTTGCTTTTTTTGAGGGTCACTTTAAGCATTGCCTAAGTTTTCCTCTCCTTTTTCATTTTCTTCTTCAGCCTGGCCGATTTTACCAAGACGTTTGGCAATTTGCAGAGGCGTGCGAAGGCCTTTCAGGCCCTCGAAGGTAGCTTTAACAACATTATGTGGGTTGTTGGTGCCGATACATTTTGTGAGAATGTCACGAATACCCACAGCTTCCATAACAGCCCTGACAGCTCCACCAGCGATCACACCGGTCCCGGAACCGGCAGGTTTAAGCAAAACCTTGGCCGCTCCATATTTCCCAATGATTTCATGAGGCACTGTGCCGTTCACTATTGGAACGTCAACCATATACGCTTTGGCTCGCTCAACACCTTTGCGAATAGCTTCGGGAACTTCTTTCGCTTTGCCCAAGCCGAAGCCCACACGGCCTTGACCGTCGCCAACGACGACCACAGCGCTAAAAGAAAATCTTCTTCCGCCTTTAACGACTTTGGCGACGCGACTTAAATGGACCACTCGGTCTTTAAGTTCGCCTTCGGTAGACATCTCTGATCTACTCAGCAACGGGCGATTCCTCCTTCAACCAGAATTAAAACTCTAATCCAGCTTCCCTAGCGCCATCTGCTAAGGCTTTGACCTTCCCGTGATAAAGGTAAGGGCCTCTATCAAAGACAACCTTGCTGATGTTCAACGCCAATGCTCTTGCGGCAATTCGTTTTCCAACCTCTCGGGCGACGTCCTTATTAAAAGGTTGATTTCCCTGCCGCCTGAAACCTTTGTCTAACGTAGAAGCCTGAGCCAGTGTAACGCCAGCGTCATCGTCTACGATTTGCGCAAAGATATTCCGATTTGATCGAAAAACCGTTAAACGACGTCTTTCAGAATTGCCGGATATTCTGAATCGCACTCGTCGAGTTCTCTTTTTTCTAGATTCTATTTTTTCCGAATTGTTACTCATTGCGGATCCTTTTTAGCTCGCTGAATACCAGGTAATGGTCTATTTGGAGCCCGCTTTCCCAACTTTACGCCTTATCTGCTCACCCACATATCGGATACCCTTGCCACGATAAGGTTCAGGTTTCCGTACCCGTCGAATTTTAGCAGCCATTTCTCCGACTAGTTGTTTGTCAATTCCACGGACATGAATGATGGTGTTCTTTTCCACTTCAATTGCAAGGCCTTCAGGAATAGGAAGGACTTTGGGATTAGAGTACCCTACATTTAAAGTTAGATTCAGTTTATCAGCTTCCGCCCTGTACCCGACACCGACAATTTCCAAGGATTTGATGAATCCAGTCGTGACACCGACAACCATGTTATTTATCAGGCTTCTGAATAAACCGTGCATTGCCCTGCACTTGCGATCTTCTCCCAAAGCCTTTACATGAATTACCGAATCCGCTATATCCAAACCGACAAGATTTAAAAGATTCAGGTTGAGTGAACCTTTTGGACCGTCGACATTGAGTATTGGAACATCGAATGTGACTTTGACGCTGTCCGGTATTGGTATTGGGGCTTTGCCTATTCTAGACATTACTTACGCTCCTGTGAAACATTCGGGCTACCAGACGCTGCATAGCACTTCGCCGCCAATTCCTCTACGCCGGGCTTCCTTGTCGGTCATAACTCCCTGAGACGTAGAAAGGACAAGGATTCCAACGCCCCCATGACTTTTCAGGTTATGTTCTTTTCCAACATAGACCCTTCGACCCGGCGTGGAGGTCCTGGCTAAGCCCTCAATTGTGCATTGAGTTTCGTCATCGAACCGCAAAGTCAATTTTAAAACACCCTGCTTATTCTTGGCTGACCGTATGACCTTATACTTTTTAATATATCCCTCCTCTTTAAGGATCTGCACCATACCTATTTTGAGGTTGGAGGCAGGGATGGTCACTTGATCCTTTCTCGCTTGCCGAGCGTTTCGGATTCGTGTCAGCATGTCAGCTATTGGATCGGTCATACTCATGAGAATAATCTCCCTACCAGCTCGATTTGATCATACCGGGAATGTTACCCCGGAGGGCCTGATCTCTAAGGCATATTCGACATAGCTGGAACTTGCGATAATATGCTCTTGGTCGGCCACAAATCTGGCAGCGATTATATGACCTCACTGAAAATTTCTGAGGCCTGCCGGCCTTTACCATCATCGATAATTTTGCCACGCTTCCTCCTTTTAAGGAGACTTTTTCTATTTCCTGAAAGGCATTCCTAAATGATCCAGAAGCTGCTTCGCTTCCTCGTCTGTCTTCGCTGAAGTGACCAGCGTTATGTTCATGCCCCGAATTTTCTCAAGCCGGTCATAATTAATCTCAGGGAATATGATCTGCTCCTTTATCCCCATCGAAAAATTACCTCTTCCGTCAAATCCTCTAGGGTTGATCCCTCGAAAATCGCGGACTCGAGGAAGAGCGACATTGATCAATTTGTCAAGAAAATGAAACATATTGTCCCTGCGAAGGGTCACTTTGCAACCGATTGTCATACCTTCCCGAAGCTTGAAAGAAGCTATTGATTTGCGCGCCTTACGCATAACAGGCCACTGCCCTGAAATAAGCGATAGTTCCTGTTGAGCGCTTTCCAGCGCCTTAGCGTTTAGGATCGCCTCCCCCAGCCCCATATTAATAACGATCTTCTTTAGGACGGGAACCTGCATCGAGTTCTTGTATTTATACTGCTCTCTCAAAGCGGGAACTACCGATTTGAGATAATAGTCTCTAAGTCGGGACGCCATCAGAAAATTCCTTCTAGTTTTCCAACTGCTCTAAGCATTTTTTACAGTAACGAGCACGCTTGCCTTCGACCGCCCGGACACCAACCCGAGTTGGTTTAGAGCACTTGGGACATATCACCATCAGTTTGCACAATTTGATAGGGGCTTCTTTTTCGATGATTCCCCCCTGCTGCCCAAGCTTGCCGCCAGCCTTAGTGTGTCGTTTAACCATATTGATTCTCTCGACCAAGGCCGAGCCCTTTTCGCTAAAAATCTTCAGGACCCGTCCTTCCCGACCAGCGTTTTTACCGGAAAGCACTCTTACTCGATCTTCTTTCTTAATATTCGACATGTTCAAAGGACCTCCGGAGCGAGAGACACTATTTTCATGAATTTTTTGGCTCTGAGTTCTCGAGCTACAGGTCCGAAGATGCGCGTACCGATTGGTTCAAGTTGATTATTTATCAAAACTGCGGAATTGTCATCGAACCTTATATACGAGCCATCGGAACGACGAACAGCACGCTTTGTTCTCACGACCACCGCCTTGTGAACCTCGCCTTTTTTCACCTTGGAATTCGGGATAGCCTGTTTGACGGATACAATAACGACGTCACCGACACTGGCGTATTTTCTCCGGGTGCCGCCCAAAACCTTGACACAAAACAGTTCCTTTGCGCCTGAATTGTCGGCGACACCCATTCGCGTTTGCTGCTGGATCATGCCGCCCCTCCCAGCATTGCCGCTTCCTTAACAATCTTTTGTACACGCCAATTCTTATGGCGACTCAGCGGTCGGGTTTCCACTATCAGGACTTCGTCGCCGATATGGCAACGGTTGTCTTCGTCATGCGCCATGAAGCGTTTCCTGCGACGAACGAATTTCTTGTAAACAGGGTGCAGCACGGTGCGGCTAACTTCGACAACAACAGTTTTGTCCATTTTGTCACTGATAACTATGCCGGTACGAGCTTTACGCTGCTGACGTTCGCTAGAGGAGCTATTCATTCAGACCCCCTCTTTTCTCGAATTATAGTTTTAACCCGAGCTATCTCCTTACGGACGATACCGAGTCGGGCGACTTTTTCCAGTTGACCGGTGGCCTTCTTGAAGCGAAGTTTGAATTCCTCTTCTCGAAACTCTTTCTCTTTGACGGTCAATTCTTCAACAGAAAGATCCCGCAATTCCCGGGGCTTCATGTCAACTCCTCACGAATCACAAAACGAGTTTTTAAAGGCAGTTTCCTAGCGGCCAGTCGGAATGCCTCACGAGCCACTTCAACTGGCACACCTTCCATTTCATACATTATAATACCCGGTCTAACGACCGCTACCCATTCCTCTGGAGCGCCTTTACCTTTTCCCATTCTAGTTTCAGCGGGTTTCTTGGTTATAGGCTTATCCGGAAAAACTCTAATCCAGATCTTACCGCCTCTTTTAACGTGTCGAGTCATAGCGATTCGACCGGCTTCAATTTGCCTGGCGGTGACCCAGATGGGTTCCAATGCCATTAAGCCAAATTCGCCAAAGGAAACCTGTGTCCCTCGAAGCGGTAAGCCTTTCATACGGCCCTTTTGTTTTTTTCTGTATTTAACTTTCTTGGGCGCAAGCATTTTATCTTTCTCCAACCGAGCTTTTGATCAACTCGCCCTTAAAGATCCAAACTTTGACGCCAATGACTCCATAAGTCGTGGTAGCCTGAGCGAATCCGTAATCAATATCAGCCCTGAGAGTATGTAATGGAACTCTGCCCTCACGGTACCATTCGCGTCTGGCCATTTCAGCGCCGCCAAGTCGACCAGCGGTAGCTATTCGGATACCCTTGGCCCCGGATTTTAAAGCGCTCGAAACCGATTTCTTCATAGCTCTGCGGAAGGCTATTCTACGTTCAAGCTGTTGAGCAACGTTTTCGGCCACCAACTGCGCGTCAATTTCGGGTTTACGGATTTCCTTGACGTCAACGATTACGTCTTTATTGGTGAAACGAAGAATCTGTCTTCTAAGTTTTTCTATCTCGGACCCCTTTGGACCAATCACTACTCCAGGTCTTGCAGTATGGATTATCATCCGTACTTTACCGGCGGCCCTCTCTATTTCCATTTTTGCGACGCTGGCCTGAGATAGTTTTTTCTTCACGAAATCCCTGAGCTTGAGGTCTTCAATAAGAAAATTCCCATAGTCCTTTTGAGAAAACCACCTCGAATCCCAAGTTTTTGTGACGCCTAATCGGAAACCAGTAGGATGAACTTTCTGTCCCAAATTAACCCTCCTGAGGGTGAAACAAAGTGTCCGCTATATGCTTTCAGAAATCATGAAAGAGCCAAATATGCGGAAGAATCTATTATGGCTAATGTCACTTCTCTTGCAAAGCGATTGAAATATGGCTTGTCCGCTTCCGAATGCGTGTGGCCCTACCCATGGCTCTTGGCATCCACCTCTTGGCAGTGGGGCCTTCATCAACCATTATTCGGCTAACGTACAGGTTGTCTTCATTCACTCCACTAGACTTGGACGCATTATCCAAGGCTGACTGTATGGCCTTCCTAATGAGTGCGGCAGCCTTTTTTGGAGTAAATTGCAACGTGCTCAAAGCGGCGCCCACCTGAAGACCTCTAACAAGGTCAGCGACCAAACGAGCCTTGCGAGCGGAAATATGAGCGTGTGTCAATTTGGATTCCCATTCCATCACTTTCTTCCCTTCTTGGCCTTTCTGTCTCCAGCATGCCCGTGAAAGGTGCGGGTTGGCGAAAACTCGCCCAGTTTGTGTCCGACCATATTTTCAGTGACAAAAACTGGAATAAATTTCTTCCCGTTGTGTACGGCGAAAGTGAGCCCCACCATATCCGGTATAATAGTAGACCTACGTGACCAAGTCTGAATAACCTTCCGGGACGAGGTGTCCTTGGCTTGAACAACTTTTGTCAATACATGCTGATCAACGAATGGTCCTTTACTGACTGAACGAGGCATAAGAATCACTTCCTCCGTTTGACGATAAATTTGTCGGACGGTTTGTTACCCTTACGAGTTTTATAACCTTTGGTGGGTACTCCCCATGGCGTGACGGGATGCCGACCACCGGATGTTTTACCCTCTCCTCCACCATGCGGGTGGTCCACCGGGTTCATAACTACACCTCTAACCTTGGGGCGCCGTCCAAGATAACGGGAGCGACCGGCCTTTCCGAGCGAAATATTCTCATGGTCAAGATTTCCAACCTGTCCGACAGTTGCCCGACAGCGATCCAAAACCATACGAACTTCACCGGAAGGGAGCTTCACCTGCACATACCCCTTTTCCTTAGCCATTAACTGACCATATGTACCGGCGGCTCTTATGATCTGACCGCCTTTGCCAATTTTCATCTCAACGTTATGGACCATTGTGCCGAGTGGAATGTTTTTAAGTGGCAAGCAGTTCCCCGGTTTGATATCGACCCGGTCACCGGCGATAACAGAGTCCCCGACCTTCAGGGCGTTAGGACAAAGTATATATGCCTTTTCCCCATCTGCATACGTGATCAAGGCGATTCTCGCACTGCGGTTGGGGTCATATTCGACGCTAGTTACAACACCGGAGACATCAATTTTGTTCCTTTTGAAGTCTAGTTCGCGGAACAACTTCTTGTGCCCGCCGCCTCGTCTCCGTACAGTAATCCGACCATTATTGTTCCTACCGCTACCGGTGACTTTACCTCTTACCAGGGACTTCAAGGGCTCGTCAGTCGTGATCTCCTCAAAAGAGTAGCTGGTCTTGAACCTTATACCCGGCGATGTAGGTTTGTATTTCTTGATTGACATAAAACGAATCCTTACGAAGTTTTCTTAGCAACCCGGGCTGCGTCTCTGTGGGCTGTTAAACAGACCCAAGTTTTTCTAAACACCCTCAAAAAAATCAACCCGATCGCCCTCTTTCAGGGTAACAATAGCCTTCTTCCATTGCCTTCGACGCCCCAAAAACCGACCGAAACGCTTTGGCTTACCCCTTCTATTTTGAGTCTGAATGGCCAGGACAGTAACCTTGAAAAGCTTCTCGATGGCTTTCCTGATTTCGGGCTTATTTGAATGCCTGTCGACCTCAAAGACAACCTGGTTATTGTCATCCTTAAGGGTAGATCCCTTTTCCGTAATTATAGGTCTCCGTATAATCTTGTATTCTTCAAACATCAGCTCAACCTTTCCGACAATCTAGGAAGAGCGTCCTTCAGAATAGTCAGACGTTCAAACCGCAGTAAGTCGTAAACATTCATCCCTTCAGTCGGCAACACAAGGGTTCTGTATAAGTTTCTAGATGCCCGGGTCAAATCGACGTCCTTTTCCGGTACTAGAAATAGGGTCTTTTGATCCTGGACACCGAGTTTCTTGAGAACCCCCGCAAAAAGTTTTGTTTTCGGGGCCTCAATTTCAATCTTATCCAGAACAGTAAGCTTGTCATCCCGAAGTTTAGCGCTAAGCACCGAACATAACGCGGCCTTGCGGACTTTTTTGGGAAGAGAAAAGGCGTATGATCTGGGGTGTGGTCCAAAAACAGTCCCACCTCCAACCCAAATTGGCGACCGACTTGTACCGGCTCGAGCCCGACCAGTGCCCTTTTGTCGCCAAGGCTTTTTTCCACCACCGCGTATCTGGCCACGAGTTTTTGTAGCGGCACTGCCGGATCGGCGTTTAGCGAGCTGCCAAACAACAACTTGCTGAACCAACGCGTCACGAATCTTGGCGTTAAAAATGTGGTCCTCAAGCTCTATTGAGTCGACCTTTTCTCCGTTCTGGTTAATAACGTCTACTAGAGCCATTATCGTTTCCTTATCAACACGATGGAGCCACGCGGTCCGGGAATGGGTCCCCGTAGTAAGAGTAAATTCTCCTCAAGCCTGACCTCAACGACCTGAACCGTCGGAGCCGTAACGCTTTTACCGCCGAGTCGCCCGGGCATTTTCTTGCCTTTGAAAATTCGGGACGGCCACGCGCACTGTCCAACCGATCCCGGAATACGATGCGAACGGGACCCATGAGTTGCCTTACCGCCGCCAAAATTCCATTTCTTCATAACGCCCGCAAAACCCTTGCCTTTACCGACTCCTACTATTTTAACGATTTCTCCGGGATTGAAAATGTCAGCCCCAACTTCTTGACCAATCTGCAACGCATCGGCGTCTTCAGCAGGAAACTCCCGAAGGACTTGACAAGGAGCAATTCCAGCCTTTTTGTATTGACCAAGAACTGGTTTCGACAACCGGCTTTCCTTTCCGGCCCCATATCCGAGCTGTATCCTAGAATTAGGCATTATTTGAACAACCTTGCACGGTCCAGCCTGAACAACTGACACACCCAAAGAATGACCGGATTCGTCGAACATCTGAAACATCCCGAGTTTTTTCCCTATCAAACCTTTAACCATAAGAAGCTCCTAGACGAAAATGTTTGAGCAAACATCACGCCTTGATTTCAACGTCAACTCCTGGAGATAGATCCAACTTCATCAATGCGTCCAGTGTTTGTTGTGTGGGTTCCAAGATATCAATCAATCTCTTGTGCACCCTTATTTCGAATTGCTCACGTGACTTTTTATCAATGTGTGGCGAGCGCAGAACACAATATTTGTGTATTCTAGTTGGAAGAGGTATCGGGCCGGCGACTTTCGCCCCTGTTCTCCAGGCGGTATCGACTATCTCAGAGGCTGATTGGTCTAACAACTTGTGATCATAAGCTTTCAGCCTGATCCTGATTTTCAGCGCTTGCATATCCATGGAAATTCCTCTTCTGTAAAAAGAAAACTATTCAATAACTTCAGCGACGACACCGGCGCCTACAGTACGTCCGCCTTCCCTAATAGCGAAGCGGAGTTCTTTTTCCATAGCGATAGGGGTTATAAGATGGGCTTCAAGA
>JACWAG010000347.1 GCA_014874425.1 Syntrophaceae bacterium
ATAGTTGGGGATATAAACGGAAATGTCGAAAAGATCCGCAACAGACTTGACGAGTCGATAGCATCAGGTGTGGATCTTGTAACGTTCCCGGAGCTTGCAGTCACTGGTTATCCTCCTGAGGACCTACTTCTTAGAAAACGATTCGTAATTGAAAATGTCGAAGCTTTGCACGATTTGGCGGAGAGCTGCTTTGGAGTGTCCGCTCTAGTGGGCTTTGCCGACATAGTCGAAAACGGAGTCTCAAACGCCGCAGCGTTGATATCCGAAGGCAAGATAATTGGGGTCTATCATAAGATGGAGCTGCCCAATTATGGCGTCTTTGATGAGAAAAGGCATTTCAAACCCGGCAATCAGTGTCTTGTTTTCGATATATCCGGAGTCCGTTTTGCTGTTACTATTTGCGAGGACATTTGGATACCAGGCTCTATAACCGAAACTTGCGCAGTAAAAAACGCCGCCGACATAGTATTGAACATATCTGGTTCCCCATTTTTTGCCGGCAAGTACCAAATACGAAAAAACATCGCTACTCGTTTTGCCGGAGCGGTTGACTGCGTGCTCTTTTTTAACAACCTGATTGGGGGTCAGGACGAACTGGTTTTCGATGGAGGCAGCTTTGTGATTGACAGTACGGGGACATTGATCTCCTCCGCCGATCGTTTCCGGGAGGACTTGTTGATCTCTGATATAGAGATTTTCCCCAAGCCAAAACCTCACACGGGCTGGAATGCTATCTGCCATTCCTTAAACCGCAGTGTCTCGAAGGGAAATGGAAGAAATTACATCGAGCCCAGGATAGCCCGAGAATTAGGTGAAGTTGAAGAAATTTTCCAGGCGCTGACCCTTGGGGTCGGTGATTATGTTCGAAAAAATGGCTTCAAAACTGTCGTAATCGGTCTGAGTGGCGGCATAGACTCGGCTTTGACGGCCGCTATCGCTGTGGAGGCTTTAGGGGCCGACAGTGTTGTTGGTGTTACTATGCCCTCTTTATATACATCAAACGAGACTTTTTCTGACGCAGGAGCGCTTTCCGCAAATTTGGGTATTGAGCTTATCACTGTCCCTATTGAGGACATTCTTAACAGTTTTCTCAAAGTCCTTGAGGGACCATTCATGTCAGGGTCCTTGGGACTCGAAAAAGAGAACCTTCAGGCTAGAATCCGAGGCGCAATCCTTATGGCGCTTTCCAACCGATTCGGCTGGCTAGTGCTCACCACTGGGAACAAGAGTGAAACCGCTGTTGGGTATTGCACTCTTTATGGTGACACTGCCGGAGGATTTGCCGCAATCAAAGATGTTCCCAAGACCATGGTGTACGAACTTTCAGAGTTAGTGAATCGGAAAGCCGGTAAACCACTCATCCCCGACTCGATTTTAAGGCGACCGCCTACAGCAGAGCTTAGGCCCAACCAGAAAGATGAAGATTCGCTCCCTCCATACAGTGTCCTGGATTCCATCCTCAAAGCTTATGTCGAGGAGGACGCAGCATGTGACGAAATTCGGGGACACCCCCCAGAACTTGTTCGTGAAGTGGCCCGGATGGTAGATCGCAATGAATATAAAAGACGTCAAGCCCCGCCGGGGATAAAGATTACTCCCAAAGCATTCGGAAGGGACAGGCGTCTCCCCATAACAAACAGACACACCCAATATACAAGAAGAGGAAGTTGACATATGAGAGCATTGATACTGACCCATCATCCGTCAGAGGGTCCTGGTAATATTGGCGCTTTTTTATCGTCCAGGGGCGTCTCCTGTGAAACAATCCCTCTATGCGACGGGGAGAGAATCCCGTCCGACGCCCTGGAATTTGATGCGATAATATCTATGGGTGGCCCTATGAACGTATATGAAGAGGACAAATATCCGTTTTTAAGAGACGAGACCAATCTGTTGAGGAGAGCGCTAGCTATTAAGATGCCTATCTTGGGGGTGTGCCTTGGATCTCAAATGATCGCGAAGGCAGCAGGGGCCAGGGTAATTGGGTCTCCTGAAAAAGAAGTAGGTTGGTTTAAGATCAATCTGACCGATCTAGGGCGTTCAGATAGGCTCTTTCTGGGGGCTCCCACCGAATTTGAGGTATTCCAGTGGCACGGCGACATGTTCGAAATTCCAACTGGAGGCGGACTGTTAGCGTCTTCCCAACTATGCCCTCACCAAGCTTTGCGGATTGGGTCAGGCTACGGATTACAGTTCCATGTTGAAGTCACGAGAAAAATGCTGGCCGACTGGTTTGCAGAAGGGCCAGAAAAAGGACCTGTTCTCCAAAGAATGGACCAGATTGAATCCCGCTTTCTGTCGTGCGCAAATGTAATATTCAGCAATTTCTTCAACATCATTAAGAGTTCACGTCATGGCTGCTGATCATGAGAACGAGCCCCTTACAAATGGACGGGGCTTAAGCAATTTATTGAGAGAAATCAAAATAGCCATTGGTTTTCTGACTTTATTAAGGACTAATGTTTCTCCGGTTCCCAACATGGTTGATGTTGGACGGTCGTCATGGGCGTTCCCCATTGCAGGGGTGATGATTGGTGTGATTCTGTGCTTATTTTACGGAATGTGTAGCGTTTTCTTTCCACAGCCAGTTTGTGCGTTGTTGGTGGTCATACTTTGGGTGGTTGTCACAGGTGGCTTACATCTGGACGGTTGGACGGACTGTTGGGACGCTTTGGGGGCTTCTGTGTCCATGGAAAGACGCAGGGACATACTCAAGGACTCCAGACTTGGAGCGTTTGGAGCAATTGGCTTGATCTTGCTGCTACTGGCCAAAGTCATTACAGTAATGTTCATGAAAACTCCTGTCGCGGGCATATTTGTCGCTCCGGTGATCGGCAGGGCAATGATGACACTGGCTTCCCAGGGAGCTTTAACGCCTGGGCATGGCATGGCCAAAGATTTCCTTGAAGGGGTCAAACGCAAGTCTTGCATTTTCTGTTGGGTCTTATCTATATTGGTGGCGTTGTTTGCTGGATTTTCAGGTTTATTGTCGGTGATCGCCGCATTTGGGGCGTCTGTATGGTTCAGACGATTTGCCGAATCCAGGATTGGTTTTGTTAATGGAGATGTCCTTGGATCGATATGCGAACTGTCGGAAGTAACCGTATTGATGATAATTTGTAGTAAATAGGAACCATATGTTAATGAGATTAGGCACTACTTCTTATATTTACAGGGCCGGGGTAATTACTAATGTTCGACTCCTGGCCGGGCATACTCAAGATATTGAACTGCTTGTTTTCGAATTGGAAGAGAGCTGGAACAGCTTCCCATCGGAGGAAGACGTAGACGAATTGGGACAGCTCGCCTCAGACTTTGACCTGACATATACGGTTCATCTACCGCTGGATTTGTTTCTTGCTGATGACGACGCTGCGGTGGACAAAGCAATCACTATTATTGAGGCTACCCGAAGACTCAAACCTCATGCTTATATTGTTCATGTTGATTCCAGATATATAGACCCGGACCGAGATTTTAAGACATGGGAAAGAAATACCCTGTCTTCCTTGGAAGCCCTCATGGAGGTAGCGCGTGATCCCGCTAGGATATGTGTAGAAAATCACGACAAACAATTTCCTTCAACCCTTGATCACATATTGGATATGGCGCCAGTTTCCTGTTGTCCTGATGTTGGCCATTTATGGAGAAACGGGCACAATGCCCTGACATATCTTGAGCAGTGGCTTCCACGCGCCAGAGTGGTTCATCTGCACGGGGTCCGGGAAACCGACCATCAGAGTCTTGCTTTTGTTCCTTCGTCTCAACTTGACCCAATTGTGGAGACCCTGAATAGACATTTTAGGGGGGTCGTTACCCTTGAGGTTTTCAATAAAGCTGACTTTCTGGATTCTGTGGAAATTTTCTGGAACTCGCTTGCACGTTTGATGAGACGTACCCCTGCCATTGATTCTCAGTTAAGCGAAATGGAATAGATCTTTAATCGACCATCATCTTGACTAAAATATCAAAAGCCGCCTGAAAATATTCAGTCGGCTTTCTTAAATACTTGGTGCCGAAGAGGAGACTCGAACTCCTACAGGCTTACGCCCACCAGACCCTGAACCTGGCGCGTCTACCACTTCCGCCACTTCGGCATATCATGATTGTCCCATCTTGGTCGCATACTGTCAAGCCGAAACTCTGCTTCTCCAACCCCGCAAAGGCAAAACTGGGCGCTTATCCAGATCTAGAGATGTCTCCCATTAGGATTGAAATCATAACAAATTCGACTATCGAACTATTCCCGGTCCCTTGTGAGCTTGAGGAGGAATAGTCGCCTTACTGGTAGGTTTGGGATCTATGATGGCATCTACTATTCTGATCGGGATTTGCAGAAAAAGATACGGAATGTAAAGAACGCTCGACAAGACGGAATTGTCTTCGTGAGCTAAGGTGGACCAGTTTGCGGAACCATCGGTCCCTTGACACGTTTGAGCCAAACAAGGGGAGCAAGCGCAATACAGTGCAATCATCATACAAACACAACTAACGGCCTTTTTCATTGACAAGCTCATTTAACCCGTCCACAGCGCGGGAGCGAAACTGTTCTTAATATCCCATTAAATCTTCTATGCAATTCCAGCATTTGACCAATTTTCGCATAAAAAACGTTAACAGTCAAGGATCGTTTTTGTGCTTTGCGAAGAACAAACACCCAACTAAGAATGATAGGCAAATGGGAATCTGCCCTGATGCGCCAAAAGTGGCCGTTCGACTTACAACG
>JACWAG010000348.1 GCA_014874425.1 Syntrophaceae bacterium
CGTAATTGAACTGCTCGCCCATCGGATTACTCATATGAGAGTTCTGATGTAGAATCTTTAGGTTCAACTGGTTCGGCCACCAGTCCCGGTTAGAGACGCCTCTGCCGGTTACCGGACATTTGTTGTCTTCATTCATTGAGTTTCCTCCTTTCGTTAACTCTTCTAATAATGAGGGGTCTATTTCCCGTCTCATGTTTTTTGGGTCTGTGAGATAGTTGTGGTTTGACGCGCGCCCTATAAACTAGAAACGATCTTTAGAGAGCTGCTATCTCTAAAGAGCGAATCTCTTTAAGTGATCAAAAAGCATCACATGGTCTCTTGACATTCCTGACACAACCCAAAGAAGTCCAAACGGTGATGTTGGATCCTAAAACCTGTCTTCTTGTGTATCTCTTCCTTAAGCCCATCGAGACTTTTCAGTTCAGCGTCCATGATCTTCCCGCATCCGGTACAGATAACGTGAGGATGTGGAAACGGCCTGTTCCCGTCGTATCTATTACACCCGTCGGGAAAGCCCAGTTCTAGAACCTCGTTGAGGCCCTTTAGCAGTACAATAGTCTTGTAAATGGTAGCCAAGCTTGTGGTGGGGAACTCAATCCTGACCTTTTCGAAGATTTGTTCAGCGGAAGGATGATCTTCACTGGCGGCCAAAATCCGAAGCACGGCCAAACGCTGAGGAGTGATACGGAAATCAAGACTCTTCAGCTTGTCGAGCATCTGTTGAAAGCGATCTGCGCTTGTCTTTGATTCATTCAGAGCCATCAGGATCATCCACTTTACGGGGCCGTCTCTTTATGGATAATAGTTATCTTTTAGTAACTAATCTAAACACGCTTTCTCCTATGTCAATAGCGGATAGAACGTTCCTTTTCAATTTTACAGAACCGACTCTGATTAAAGAATATAGCCTCCTTAACATTGTGTAGACAATGGACGTCTATCGGAATCATTCTGATATTCACTTTAAAGATTATTTGCCAGACTTAATAAAACACAACCCTTCGGTGGCTAGCGAATCCGCCATTCCATTTTGCGTCCTGGGGATCCATTTTAGCCTCCAGCCAGGGTGTTGATTAAAGTATAGTCTTATACTCATTATGATTTGACGAAAACGGCTCTTTTCGCGAGTATTTATTTGACCGTTTACCTGGCAAACAACAGTGCGGCTATCACCGTGAATGTCGGCCTGATCAATTTTCAGTGAAATCAAGTGCTGGATTAGAGCCATTAGAGCTAGATATTCGGCTTTCAGTGCGTCCCCCCTACCGACATATTCAGCAACTTCGCAAACGGGAAATCCATCTGGGTCCCTAACAACGTAACCAATTCCACAATCGCTTAGAGAGCAAGATCCATCGAAATAGGCTTTGTAGCTCATTCGTTAACCCCTCCAATTTAAAGAATTCCGGCTTCTTTGAACGCTAGTGATTGGCTTGTCATTTGTGATTGTCCTAGCCCAGAGGAGGGCGCGGATCAAGTTAGAAAATGGTTAGTTTTGACTATGACTATGCCCAATGTGGTGACGGGTTAAAGACTATTACTCTATTGGGATTCTGGTTAGTTCTTGTTTCTTTTTGAGATCTTCCACACGAGATCCGGTTGAACTGCAAAAAATGGAACACAATCCCTTTTGAAATTCCTCTAGCCCTTTTTGAAAATGAATCGCGCTTGTGACCAGATCGGATGAATCAGGGGAAATCTTTCTCATCAGGAAAGTAATTCCGCCCACAGTTACCACTGCAATTCCTGCAGTCCTTAATAAAGCCCATAACAAATTCATTGTCTCCACCTCTTTGAAGTTTATTTGGCAAATTTGATGGAAAGCACGTCGTTTTCGAGTTTTGCATGGGTCGGTTTCCGATTCAAAAGCGCTCTCGGCAGGAAGACATGGCGCTTGAAAGACCCTATGCGAACTACGAGATCTTCATTTTCTTTGAAAAGGTCAATGTAGTCCTTTTGCACGAAGGGAAGCTTCATGTTCAGAAAGTAACAATCGCTGTTTTCCACTATTTCGTAAAGCGTTTCTTGGTGGAGAATCTTAGAAGGATCTTCATTGCCATATATGAGCCGTCCCATTTCAGACAATTTCTCAAGACCGATGACTTCTTCTTTCAGGATGTTTATGGTCCGGATCGGGATCGGATCAAATATTTCCTGAATCTGATTCAGGTTCTTTTTTTGAGCCATGAGCCAGTCTTTTAAATATCCATTTTCCAGGGAAATTGGGAACAGGCGGTTAACGATAATCGCATCAACGACTAATCCATAAAGGCAGAAGTACATAAAAGCTCTTTGGGTCTCTCTGATGACCATCTTTTCCGCATTGGTAACCAGCCTGATGGAAGTGATCTCGCGATTCAAGAGAATCTTGTCCACTCCTTCCAGTTTAAGGAACAAGTCATGGATGGCTCCAAAATAGGAGTCTTCAGGGATCGGGGCATCCACCAATTTGTTCGCTATTGGCCGTAACACTCTGAACAGGTTGCGCTGCCATTTGAATATCTTATTTATATACCACTCCAAGGTGGAGGGCATACCGATGAACCGGAGTGATTCACCCGTAGGCGGGCAGTCGACAATAATCACATCATAGGTTTTCTTTATGAAGTATTGATTGATATATAGGAGACTAATTACATCTTCCATTCCAGGGATTATCGCCAACTCCGCCGCCAATACTTCCGTCATGCCACTTGAACCCAATAAGGCTGCAAGATAACTCGAAACTTCTTTCCAATGGTGATCAAGCTCCTCTTGAATGTCCACCTCCTGCATCCAGAGGTGTTCACATATTTTGAGAGGCTTTCCCCGATTGTGATTGTGGAGGTCTGAGTCCAATTGAAATGCGTCTGACAGACTGTGGGCTATATCAATTGAAATTACAATTGTGTCAAATCCCATAGAAGCGCACAGTGACGCTGTGGCGGCAGACACAGTAGTTTTACCTACTCCGCCTTTTCCAGAGAAAATTATGATTCGCGGATCTTTGGTCTTCAATTTAGCTTGTTGACTCATAGGCAAAGCGAGAAGTGTCAATTTTTATGAACGTCCTGGCGGCGTCTGTCAACTGAATCTCCCATGGATATAATCCTGAGTGTGTTTCTCCTTCGGGTCTTCAAAAATCTGTTTGGTTACGCCGTATTCGACCAAATAGCCTGTTCTTCCTCCCCGAGTTGTGTCGACATATAAAAATCCGGTTTTATCCGCCACTCTTTGAGCTTGCTGCAAGTTGTGGGTAACGATGGCGATCGTGTAACTGTCCTTTAGTTCGAGCATAAGCTCCTCGATCCTTCGGGTCGCAATGGGGTCCAAAGCCGAACATGGCTCATCCATAAGGAGCACCTCCGGCCGAGTGGCAATGGCCCTGGCGATACAAAGTCGCTGTTGTTGGCCGCCGGATAGAGAAAGCGCGCTAGTATGCAATTTGTCTTTCACTTCATCCCAAAGGGCCGCGGCCCTTAATGCCTGTTCGACGCGCTCTTCCCGGTTACCTTTGTAGCCGTTGAGTTTGAGGCCGAAAGCCACGTTTCGATAAATGGTCATAGCAAATGGATTTGGCTGCTGAAACACCATTCCAATATAACGTCGGACAGCGACTGGATCAACACTATGATGATAAATGTCCTTACCCTGGAAATGAACGTGCCCTTCAAAGCGGAAGCCTCTAACGAGGTCATTCATGCGGTTTAGGCAGCGCAGTACAGTACTCTTTCCGCAACCCGATGGACCGATGAAGGCTGTGATCTTGTTTCGTTCGATCGGTATCCTGGTATCCCGTACGGCTTTGAATTTACCATAGTACAATTCACTGATGTTGCAGTCGATGACGACCCCATTTGTATTTCCGTTCCCATTGCCGGCCTTGGGGGCCGACGAAAGTTCCTTGGCGGTTTGAGCCATGGCAATCTCCATTAAGTCATTTCCGTGAAAGGCTTTGTCCAATCAAGTTAACAGTTAATACCAAAAGTACTAATACGAGAGCAGCGGCCCAGGCCAGCTCGATCTGATTTTGAAACGGCACGGCGGAAAAGTTGTAAATCAGCACAGCCAGAGAAGATGTTGGTTGCATAAGATC
>JACWAG010000349.1 GCA_014874425.1 Syntrophaceae bacterium
CCAGAGAGGCGCCAATGAGTAAACCTGAAGATTCCGTTGATAGACGTCAATTCCTTCGTCTGGGAGGACTTGCCGGCGCCGGCGCGTTGGCTTTAACTTCGCCGGTCTACGCCGCCTGGCCCAACCCAGACAGCAAACATGCTGTCCGCTACGGCATGATCATCGATCTGAAAAAATGCGTCGGGTGCAAGGCCTGTGCCGCAGCCTGCAAGGCTGAGAACCATACTCCACCAGGTGTCGCCTACAATATCGTGATGGAGGAAGAAGTTGGGACTTACCCGGACGTTCGCCGCCGATTTATTTCCCGGCCGTGTATGCATTGCGCCAATCCTTCCTGTACTATCGTGTGTCCGACGAAAGCGACATATATTCGCGACGATGGAATCGTCGCCATAGACTATAATCGATGCATAGGATGCCGATACTGCATGTCGGCCTGCCCTTACGGCGTAAGGGCATTCGATTATGGTCACAACTACCATGACAAACCCACACCATACGAATCACAGTCATCCCCCGAGTACGGTCAGAACCGGAAACGCAGTCTCAAAGGGAATGAATCACCCAGAGGTAACGTAAGAAAGTGTCATTTCTGCATACACCGGGTGAAAAAGGGCCTGAGCCCGGCCTGTGCGTCAACATGCATCGCCAATGCGATTCATTTCGGCAATTTGAATGACCCTGAAGCGCTCTGCACCGTTCACGGGGAAAGGCTCCGGTTTCTTCTGGCTACTCGCGACCATATGCGCTTGAAGGAAGAACTGGGGAACAATCCGAGTGTTTATTACCTAACATAAGGGGCGAAATGATGGAAACCAATAACAATGGAGTAAATCCGTTGATCCGAGTGATCGGCTACATTGTGCTCATCATCGCAACGGCGGTCGGATTATGGGAAATTGGGGCCAAATTCATTAACGGCCCCATTGACGAGGGAACCACACAACTCGTGCCTTGGGGAATCTGGGTGTCTGGGTACATCTTTTTCTTGGGGCTTTCGGCTGGATCATTTCTCATCTCAACCCTGATTTATGTCTTTGGGGTGAAGCAATTGGAAGAAGCAGGGCCCGCTGCTCTTGTTCAAGCATTGGGATGTTTGCTCCTGGGTGGGACCCTCATCGTGCTCGACGCCGGTCATCCTGAACGGATTTATTTGGTGCTGCTCCACTTCAATCCCACTTCCGTCATGGCTTATATGGGCTTGTTTTACAATGTTTACATTGCCATAGTTGTCGCCGAGATTTACTTGGTCATGAGACCGGGATTTGTCCAGAGTGTACGTTCTGGAAGGCGACCAACCTGGTTGTACCGTCTCTTGTCACTCGGGAGCGATCGACTGGACCCGAGAAGTTTCCTCAGAGACAGGAAATGGCTGATGGTCCTGGGAATCATGGGAATACCCGCCGCAGTAATTGTTCACGGTGGCGTTGGAACCATCTTTGCTGTGGCCAAGGCCCGCCCCAACTGGTTGGGAGGCCTGTTTCCAATTTTGTTTATCGTTTCAGCTCTAACCTCGGGTGGAGCGTTGTTGACATTTCTTACAGCGGCTTTCGGCAGGATGCCTCATGAACGGAAGCTGAAGCTCGTAAGCTTTCTGGCTCAATTGACGATCGGTTTTTTACTTTTCGACGCCTTGATCATGTTTTCCGACATTCTCACGACATCGTACACAGCCATTCCCAGCGGGGCATCCACCGATAAGCTTGTTCTCTTCGGCCCATACAAGTGGATTTTCTGGGTTGTTCAAGTGGCCATTGGCCTCGTGATCCCAGTTATTCTGGTAGCCACTCCCATGACCCGCAAGTCGCTGCGCTGGCTTGGACTGGCTGGCTTGTTCGTGGTAATAGGGATGTTTGGCGCACGCTTAACGCTAGTCATTCCGCCCCAGTTGAGACCTTTATTCGACATCCAACTCGGGGCCTATAACCAGATTCGATATGCGTACGGTTACTTCCCGAGTACGAGCGATGTGTTGGTGATGCTGGGGATCTTTGCCTTCGGCATTTGGATGATGCTGGGAGCCAGGAAATATCTACCCCTGGATGTCGAAACTCACGAAGGCGCACAGCAAGGAGGACAGGTTACCTCATGAAACGCAACTCACGGAAAATCAATAACGAGAGTAGGAAGAATGTGAATCGGCGAGACTTTCTTAGCTCCGCTGCCTTGCTAGGCGGTTGTGGCGTCTTGGCGGAAACTGTCGCGCCGTTATTCTCTCGCCTGGCCTATGCTCAGCGTATGCCGGAGTTGGACAGCGGCCATTACGAGTATCTTCAGGAAAGTCCGGAGCACACCATCTATTCGACGTGCCTCCAGTGTCACACAAGTTGCTCCCTTAGGTGCAAGGTGGTCGATGGTGTACTAGTTAAAATCGATGGCAACCCGATATGCGCTCAGAACCGCTTGCCGAATTTGCCCTACGCCGGGAACCTTGCAAAGGCGGCGCTAGAGGAAGGGCGAATTTGTCCAAAAGGCCAAAGCGGAATCGAGACGCTGTACGATCCTCATCGTATCATCAAAGTGCTGAAACGAAAAGCCGGAACCCGTCGGGGCGGCGGCCAATGGGTGACCGTGGACTTCAACGTTGCGATTGATGAGATCGTTGAAGGAGGCAATCTCTTTGGTGAAGGTTTCGTCCAAGGAATGAAAGAAGTTTGTGCACTCCGTGACCTCCCGGCTTCCCAGACCATGGCGGAGGACGTGGCGAAAATCAAGAAGAAATCGATGACTGTTGAGGAGTTTAAGAACAAGCATTCCGACCAACTAAACACACTCATCGACCCCGATCACCCAGATTTGGGGCCGAAGAACAACCAATTTGTGTTCTTAGCCGGTCGTATTCAGCCCGGCAGGGCCGAACTTATGCGATGGTTTACCTTTGACAGCGTTGGATCAGTAAACGCCTTCGAGCACACAACGATCTGTGAACAGAGTCATCATATCGCTTACAAGGAAATGACAAACAACTGGGTAGATGGGAATTGGACCGGGGGTAACAACCACATGAAGCCGGATTTTGGCGCCACCCGTTTCGCCATTTTTTTCGGAACCGGCTTCAGCGATGCTAACTTTGGCCCACCGCTTCTTTCGCAACTTGTAGCGGCAGGACTCAATACTGGGGATCTTAAGATCGCTGTCTTGGATCCAAGGCTTTCTCGTTCGGCGGGCAAGGCCCACTGGTGGATCCCGATCAAACCCGGCTCAGACGGGGCCTTTGCCTTGGGAATGGCTCGCTGGATGATCGAAAACGCTCGAATTGATCGTCGCTTTCTTGAAAATTCTAATCACGCTGCGGCTCGGGCTGATCGTGAAACGGCCTGGAGCACTGCTTCCTACCTGGTCAAGATTGAAGATGGCCGCCCAGAACGTTACCTTAGAGCTGATGAGGTTGGAGTTGGTAGCAAACTTGAATTTGTCGTGTCCCGCGAAGGAAAACTCCTAGCAGTAAATCCCAATGACAAAGACCACGCGGTTGAAGGCGATCTGGAAGCTAAAGTCGAAAGGGACGGAATTGTCGCACGGACTGCTTTCGATTTGTTCCGCGATAGAGTCAGCGAGAAAACGATCGGTCAATACGCTGAAATGTGTGGGGTATCCTCTGATTCGATCGTCGACATGGCTCGTCAATTCACCTCGTATGGGAAACAGGCCGCAGCGGAGTTCTATCGCGGAGCAGCGCAGCATACCGATGGGTACTATAACGGCCAAGCTATTATTCTTCTCAACGTTCTCATCGGAAACTCCGGCTGGAAAGGTGGTTTGGCCCAGGGCGGCGGCCACTGGCATGAGTTTGGTGGGGCGCCTGGCAACCCATATAATTTCGCCAAAATGCACCCAGCTCCGCTGTGGGATTTCGGAGTCAAGGTGAATCGTGAAGGGGCCACGTACGAGGAGAGCACTCTGTTTACCGGTTATCCTGCCAAGCGCCCATGGTATCCATTTACCGGCAACCTGTACCAGGAAGTCATCCCATCAGCGAAGGACGGATATCCATATCCCATAAAGGTATTATTTCTGCATATGGGTACACCCGTCCTTTCTACGCCGGCCGGACACAAGCAAATCGCCATTCTAAGAAACACCAAGAGTGTGCCGCTGTTCATCGCTTGTGACATCCTAATCGGCGAAACCAGCATGTACGCTGACTATATCTTCCCTGACACAACGTATTTGGAGCGATGGGGATCGCCTGGAGGAGGGTCTCCGGCCATGCTCGCCACTTTGAGTAAAATGCGTCAACCTGTCGTGGCGCCTTTGCCAGAGATTGTCAAGGTTGATGGAATGGAGATGCCGATCAATATGGAGGCGATCCTTATTGCGCTCGGCAAGAATCTGAGGCTGCCCGGCTTCGGCAAGGACGCCTTGGGACCGGGCAAAAACTTCGATCACCAAGATGACTGGTATCTAAAGAATGTTGCTAATATTGCCATGGGCGATAAACAGGGAGACTCGGTCCCAGCAGCGGACGCAAAGGAGATGGACCTTTTCCGCAAGGCTCGAAGACACCTACCCAAAAGCGTTTTCGACGAAGACCGCTGGATGAATGCCGCAGGCGCCGACTATTGGCCTCATGTTGTCTACGTGCTCAACCGTGGGGGCCGTTTCGAAGATTCGGACAAAATGTACAAAGGAGACATGCAGACTCATCCCTACTCGGGTCTTTTTCAAATATTCGTCGAACATGTAGCCAACGGCCGTAATTCTATGTCTGGCCAACATTTCGACGGTCTGCCCGCTTTGGAAGGGCCCAGATTCGCTAACGGGCAGCCGGTAACGGAGGAAGGGGACTATCCCTTCCACCTGATCACCTACAAAGAGATCTTCGGTGGACAGTCACGCACATCACCTAGCAATCTCTGGCTAGACGAACTGCGACCAGAGAACGCAGTCTTGATGAACCGCCTCGACGCTGAAAAACTAGGCGTTCATAACGGCGATCGCGTGAGACTCGGTTCGGCCACTAATCCTGACGGGGCATTTGATCTAGGAAACGGCGAAGTTCGCCATGTTGAAGGGAAGGTCAAGGTCTTAGAAGGAATGAGGCCTGGTGTGGTTGCGGTC
>JACWAG010000350.1 GCA_014874425.1 Syntrophaceae bacterium
AAAGCGGCGGATCCAACGTATGGCTGTGCCTTATTCGGAGTGCGATTGGCCATTTCATCCACAAATTCAGACAGATGTTTGAGCCACCTCAACTTCGCCGGATCATAATCCAGCTTTCCCATTTTGAGAGTAAGGGCCGGTATGATCGAGATCAAATTCGTGTTTCCACATCTTTCCCCTATGCCGTTAATAGTGCCCTGAATTTGTTTTACACCGATTTCGACCGCTGCAAGTGAGCAGGCGACGGCAGTTCCGGAGTCATTATGATTGTGAATTCCAAGGGGTGTATTGATCTTTTCTTGAACGCTGCGAATGATCTCGACGGTTTCAGTGGGTAATGTACCCCCGTTTGTATCACATAGACAAAAAAGGTCAGCTCCGCTGGCGGCCTCCAAAGTTTTGATGGCATAGTCCCTGTTACGCTTGAAACCATCAAAGAAGTGTTCCGCGTCGAAGACTACCCTATTAAAGTGAGGCCTAACGTAGTCAATAGTTTCTCGTATCATCGCAAGATTACGTTCAAGTGAGGCTGCCAGAACATCGGTAACGTGGAGGTCCCAACTCTTTCCTACTATAGTGACGGCCGAAGTTCCGGTGTCAAGAAGGCTCTGAATCTGCGGGTCCTTATGTGGGCTGAGGTCGGCCCTGCATGTGCTTCCAAATGCAGTGATTATGGAATTCTTAAAGTGAAGATCCTTTGTCACTTCGAAGAAGCGTCGATCCTTCGGATTTGAGCCGGGGTAACCTCCTTCTATGTAGTCTATACCGAACTCATCAAGTTTTTGAGCGATTCTAACTTTGTCGTCCAGAGAAAATGTGACACCCCATGTCTGGGCGCCGTCCCGTAAAGTTGTGTCGTAAAGCTCGATGAAGTTCAATGAAGTCCTCCAGCACAAGTTATGAATTAGAGGGGTTTTTCCAGCTCAAACACGTCGTGCAAAACACGTACCGCCAGTTCCGCGTATTTCTTCTGGATAACGCAGGAGATCTTAATTTCTGACGTGGAAATCATTTCAATATTTATCCCCTCTCTGGCTAGGGCTGCGAACATTCTTGAAGCCACGCCTGAGTGGGAGCGCATCCCGAGGCCGATAATGGAAACTTTCGCAACATCTTTGGAGCCTGCCAACTTTTCGGCTCCTAGGATTTCTCTAACTCCGCGGCAAACTTCAAGCCCCTTATCGAGGTCCGCCAAGGGAAGGGTAAATGATATATCGGTTTTTCCTTCTTCGCTGGAGTTTTGAATTATAACATCGACTATTACATTGGCTTCGGCCAGCGCGCCAAAAAGCTGTGAAGCCGTACCTGGAACATCAGGTATTCCTGAAAAAGTAATCTTGGCTTCTTTTGTGCTGCAAGTTACCGCCCGCACTGATTTGTTTTCCATATCTGAACTCTCCTCTGTAACCAGAGTCCCCTCGTTGTCGTTGAAACTGGATCTGACAATTAGAGGGACTTTATGTCTCATTGCGAATTCAACCGCTCGTATGTACAGAACTTTTGCTCCTAAAGACGCCATCTCCAACATTTCCTCATAAGCGATACTTGGAATTTTCTTGGCTTCTGGAACAATGTTTGGGTCCGTTGTGTAAACACCGTCAACATCAGTATAGATTTCGCATAAATCAGCTTTCAATCCTGCGGCCACGGCCACAGCGGAAGTGTCGGACCCACCCCGACCCAACGTGGTTATGGAGCCATTTTCGTCAACGCCCTGAAAACCCGCTATTATTACGATAACCCCGTTAGCGAGATCCTCGCTAATTTTGTCCGTTGCTATATTCGTAACCCTTGCCGCCCCAAAAGCGGAATCTGTTGTAAGTGGCAACTGCCACCCGCAGTAGGATTTTGCTTTATATCCCATGGATTCCAATGTAATGGCCAATAAGGCTATGGAAACCTGTTCACCCGTGGAAACCAGCATGTCCATCTCCCGTTCATTCGGGATAGGTGTGATCTCCTTGGCCAAGTTGATTAATCGATCGGTTTCTCCCGCCATAGCGGATACAACCACAACCAGGTCGTTACCCTGGTCCTTTCGGGCTGACACCCTGCGCGCCACATTGGCGATCCGATCAAGAGCGCCAACCGAAGTTCCTCCATATTTTTGAACAATAACAGCCATCCGTTTTCTCCAAGTAAACTCAAAGATGGTTAGGACTTTTCTGTGCGCCCTTGTGTTTCAAGGGCATAAAAGCAATTTTAGTCCAATGCGGATATGAAAGTTTCCGTAAATCTTACGCTCCATGCGCCAGGAATCATATACTCGAACTCAAGCAGTCTTGAATCTTCATCTTTGCCGCCGGAGAAAGTTATCCTGAGTTCCGAATCAAAAATAGGGTTTTCACCAGACGCCCATTCAATCAATAGGGCGCCGTTCGCGTCGACAGTCTCCATCAATCCAAGTTCTTCAACAGCTTCGTGGCCGACTCTGTAAAGGTCCGCATGATCTATCGTGAATAGACCTTCGTAGCGGTTGACAATGGTAAAGCTAGGGCTGTTTATTTCATCAATCGGGACTTTTAGTGCTTGGGAAATGATACCTTTCGCCAATCGGGTCTTTCCCGATCCCAAGTCGCCAATTAGAGAGACGATATCACCCGGCCGCAACACAGCGCCCAACGCTTTTCCGATCGCAATTGTTTGCTGTTCGGAAGCTGAATCGATCATGATTCTGTTTATCATGCCTCTCTACAGGAGCGAACCCTGGGTTTTGTCATCATATTTCAGAAAGCGCAATCAATTACGATACTGGAATGCGAATTTCATGGCAAGAATTATCTATTAAAATGGCGCAGTTTATTGTTGAATTGCCTTGATTGAATAGGTCAGGTTTTGATAAAATGTTGTGTTGCAATAGTCTTCATGTTACAAGCAAGTCCTATGGATTTATGTGGTGTGCTGTTCAGTGGAAATTTGCACGGTCATTTTGACGCGTTTGTAAAAATG
>JACWAG010000351.1 GCA_014874425.1 Syntrophaceae bacterium
AATGTTTTAAGAATTATAGTTCCATGACGGAACAGGAGATAAATCAGGAGGTACTCGTTCCATGATAAAGGTGGTGGCTGAGAACATCAACATTATGTCGAAGTATACGGGCAACGCCATGCGAGAAAAGGACCCCAAGCCGATCCAGGAATGGGCTATAAAACTCACCGAACGTGGAGCGGATCTTTTGGATCTAAACCTTGGACCTGCTCGCAAAGGTGGCCCGGAAATGATGCAATGGCTTGTGAAAACTGTGCAGGAAGTCACAGGTCTACCCCTGTTTCTGGACACCACCAATAATGACGCTGTAGAAGCTGGTCTACAGGTTTACAAACCAGCTCAGGGACGAGCGGTCATAAATTCAATTATGGCTACTCCTGAACGTATGGCGTTACAGTTGCCTTTGGTCAATAAATATGACTGCGAAATGGTGGGTCTCATGTGGGGACCAGATGGGATTCCTAGAGATGAAAATGAAAGAGCTGTATTGCTTGATTCTATGATGACTCAAGCTACTGAATTTGGGATTCCTTTCGAAAAAATCTGGTTTGATCCTATTGTTGTACCCGTTTCCTCCCAACAGCAAGAACTTCAGGGTTGCACAACTTTCATGCAGTGGTTGCCGGATCTGGCGCCAGGTTCACAGTCAACATGTGGGTTGTCCAATTGTTCCAATGGATCTCCCGATGAACTACGCGACATATTGAACCAGGTATATCTTTGCATCCTCAAGAAATGTGGTATTACTTCCGCCATACTAGATGGGTTTGACGATGTTATAGTAAATATTGCCCACGACAAAACCATGGATCTTGAGAATCTGGTAGGTAAGGTCTTAGATGGAGAAGATGTGGACACTACCGGTATGAATAAAAAGGAAATCGATTATGTAAAAACAGCCAAACTGTTACTAGGTCAGTCGCTGTATTCCCACTCATGGCTTGAGCTGTAGCTGATCTAAATATTGTGCTATCATTTTGATGATAGAAACCCTCAAGGGGCGACAACACCTGTCGCCCCTTTTTCGTGGCTCAATTTTAATTCTTTGTGACAGGCTGACTCTTGTTTGACTTTTTCTGTATTTCAAAATTCACGCAATTAAGAACAGCCAATATTCTATCGATCAAAACCTGAAGCTCTTTGTCATTCTCAAATGAGGTAACGTTACGATCTCCAGACGCGTAGGCGGACTCCGTCCCAGCTTTGGCCCATGTTATTTTCACGGACAATCTGCGCTGTTCTTTAGGTTGTTGTATCCACTCTATCAAATCATTTTCTGGCCCGGAAAGGTCACGCCATTCGCACGGATGTGATGAATCTGATGAAGTGTCGGATTGTTCCAATAGCCTGCTGCATTGGCAAGCTATTAAGTAGGATTCAAATTTGCTGATTTGAAAAATTAGTCGAGTCAGCCTTGTAAAATGGGATGCGGCGAAAAGCAGGAAACAAGCAAAAACAACTTCCAATAACACTGAAGAGAAATAGTGCGAAAAAAACAGATGTTGGTCTATGATACCCGTAGGAAATTGAAAGTTGATCAATCTGTAAAATCCCCAGATCAAACAGCACGGAATCAATGGGAGCAAGAAATAAACCACCATGTTTGTCGGCCTATTGTTTCTGTTGGGATAACTCTCAAAAAGGCTAGCCACGGTAAAACTTCCATCTTTAAGTTTGGCCTGGAATCGATAGGGGTCATTTCCAGAAAGGTTCCTAGAATTAACTAACGTGCACAACTCTTCAAATATGGCCAAAAAGAACACCATCGCGCCATAACCGGACACTACTAAATCTCGACTTTCAAAATTGTAGTTTCTTTTTCTAATCGAAACAAAACTGAGAGCGACCAACAGATTAATTGTGATGAGCGCGCCTAAAATCCACCATAAGTTTGTAAAATCAGGTTGCGAAAAAGAAACTTGAAGATGGAAATTTCTATTAAGTAATACCACCCCAACTATAAGCAATCTGGAAAGCAGCACGAATAGGGCGACTACAAAAAGCAGTTTAATATTTGAGCGAATCGTCGCCCAAATCACTTGACGCGTTCCCGGTGTGTACCATCTAGCGAGAACATTTCTCATAGAGGAATCTTTTCCAAATGAAAACCGACTCGAACTCGATGTTTCCGGGGATAAGAACAAAGAGAGAATTGTGTTTCGATCAGTTAACTCTCCTGAATATTGAAGGGAAGGGGTTTTCCTCAAGCAGTCGGCCAGTCCATAAAAAAACCACTGAATCCCGAACAGAAAACCCGCAACGGAAGACACAAGCGAAATAAAAGTTGAGAAAACTGAAGGTAAAGAATGAAGAACACGTTCGAAGCTGTCATTTGGAACGGAAAATGGTAGATATGGGGCAAACTGAATAAAGAGTAATTTTAAATTCGAAAAAGCGATTACTAATATAACCAGGCCGCTCAACATGTATACAATACCTAGAAGAAATCGACCGTTTTCCCAAAAACGCGGCTTTGTCATCAAAATTATACTCCTGTTAAAAACACTTAAACCATAATTATAACGTCACATGACAAAAACTCAATTGCAAGCGAACTGTGCATTGTGAACGAAGTTCATATTGTTGTAAAACGACACATATGATACAATTTTATTGTTTGGAGTCCATCGGAAACCCTTAAATAAACGTATAGCATCTTGGCCACTAACATTTTTAGAGGAATCCTCGCGTGACTGGAAAGCATCTGGCAATGACAATGCTCTTGGCTGTTGTCATGAGTGTTCTATTCCCACCAATTTACGCCCAAGACAATAAACCAGCCAACAGACCTGTCCTTGATAAGGAATCATCCCAACTCGTCGGTCGTTGGGAAATCTATGAAACCAAGGAACCTGGCAAACCATACGTTGAATCTTACAAAGGGCGACCGTTTGTAAGAAAGGGGCCTAACGCGTTCACTTTGATTCTTGAATATAACAGTGATGGTGGATTTAGAAGGATAGCCAGGGTTGGTGACGCCGAAACTATTGAGCAAGGGACCTGGCGTCTAGTTGGCCATGAGCTGCGTCACAAAAGAAAAGGGGTCTCACAAGAAGAGGTAATTTACATTCGCTTCGATGACAAAAATCATTACACCTCCACGGAAGTTTTTGAAGATACTTCAGATCCAGGTCTTTTCGCACGATTCCGTCGCATAAGCTAGCGCAAAGCTAAGCACACCAAGGAATTACTGGATTAAATTGTTTCATAAGTTTTTACGATCTGTAATGAATATTGACAGTAAATTGACTTGGTCATGAATCTCGGTTGGTGAGACTTGAAGTTAAACCGCAAAAGTTAGCAGTAATTCCGTCATGTTTGTAACTTGGCATGTCCATTGCTATCTGAAATGTCAGCATCGAAGGGCGAAGGTCATGCTAAGCATGTTTACAATTCTCATTGCCGATAAAAATAAGAATGTTCGAGAGTTCTTGCGTCGGGAATTTATGGATGATGGGTATTCGGTGAAACTGGTAAAAGATGGTCCAGAACTGTTACGCTCAATTTTGGAAAATCCTACCCCAGATCTCCTAATTTGTGACCTGGAATTACCATATGCCAACGGACTGGACAGTCTGGAAAAATTGGTGGCAGCGCGGCCACATTTACCAATAGTGAATTACAGTTTTTTGACAGAACTCTCGAACCACAAAGTGGTAAAAAGAGCTGCTGCGTTTCTAGAAAAACGCGGAAACGATATAGATTCACTTAAAGAAACAGTAGCTAAGGTATTGGAAAACCATTATTCAGAATGATCGAATTTCTTAGAAGATTCGAAGTCAATAGTGCAAGTCTGATGAAAACTAAAAATGAAAAATTAACGAAAGCAACTTATTTTTAGGACTTTATTTTTCATATTAGATGGGAAATTATCAGTGTCAAAGATTTTTTGGATCATCGAGGGTAAATATCCTGGCTCAAGATGTTTCACCTTTTACCATGCAGTACGTACTTTTCAACCATATGATCAGGATAATAAGATTCTTTGGCCTTTCTCAAGCCGGCGAGCCCCAAGTCCTGCTCCCGATTAATAAATTTTATTTTAGACCAAACATTCATGGCGAACATCTGGTTTATGGCCGTGTAAAGCTCCGGAATTTCAGGGTTTGCTTTTTCAACATGAATCACAGATGTTTCCGGATTCAACATTTCTCCCAATGAAAAAGCTTGAACTTTTCCATCTATTAAAATAGCGCCCCCATTGAACCCTAGAATTCGATAGTTCTTCAAAGCCTCAATGACAGCTTGGTCTTCGTAAGCCAGATCCGAACTTCTATCGCAATCCCTAAATTCGCACCAATCTTCTTGAAGCTGAAGCACCTTGTCTATCAAGTGCTCATCGAAACAGAGAAATTGATAATCCCATTTTGTTTTAAATCTGTTCAAATGATTCTTTTTCCGATGATATCTGTTTCCAGGCAAGCTCCACAAATGTTCAGATAAATAAACGTAGTCAGAATTGTCTCGATCAAAATCAATCTCAAATTCGGAATCATCAATAAACCTATTGACCATCCTGGATTCCACACGGGAAACTAGAGATTGGCCCGAACACTCGATGAGCAGATTCTTTAAGTTTTTGAGGGCCGATCGTTTATCACCCAAACCTATAGGGAAAAGACCAAACGATTTTTCGTTGCTTGGATTCATAATAATCACGAGGCAATCATCAATAACAGTCCAAGATGGATGATATTTCTTTCTCCACATGAACAGGTTGGTAAAAGTATATTCCGAAGCTTCAGGCGGGTCGCTTCTGAAGAAGTTATCAAAAATTGGTTTATCTTCAATAGTTAATATTTTAAAATTTTGCATCAATTAGGCCTTAAAACCATCATGGCTTTCATGTTGTGATGGTTGAAGAAAAGATCTTTCCAGGCTATTATAAATAGAAATGACTAATCCAAAACAAGTTTCTCATGATTATTTCACAAATGGAGCCTAAAAATGAATGAATCCGAAATTAAGGAATTCATTTTAACTCGGTCCCCAAACAATAAAATGTCTTGCCGAGAAGCCTTTGAGATAGCCGAACAAACGGGCGTATCCAGAAAAAGGATAGGACAGATTTTGAATGAACTGGAGATCAAGGTCCATTCCTGCCAACTTGGGTGCTTTAAGTAAACTGGTCCCTATTTTTTATCGCCGACTGTTTCAAAAATATAAATTGTTTCATCAGGACGGACCATTCCGAGTTTCCGCTTAGCAACCTTTTCAACGGCTTTGGGATCTGATCGCAATCTTGATATTTTTTCTCCAAGTGACCCAATTTCGTGCTCCAATTGGCTATTTTCTTGTTTAAGATCGCTTATTTTCAAGTTAAGGGAATTTTTTTGAACACTTCCTTGCTCATGAAGATATAGTATGGATACAATCATGATTATTACAATAGACCCAATTTTTAGGAAGCTCATTTTGTTTGCGCACCTTGTTGTTTTGCTCAATAGTTAAAGCTTATTATAATCATAAATATAAAACATATCAAAATAATTAATTTATAATAGATATAAACTCTCTAGGCAACATAAAAACAAAACGTCAAAGAGAAACCCCATCTTGACTCAAATTCATATTAAATGCACGCAGTAACCTTATGACCTCAGAAG
>JACWAG010000352.1 GCA_014874425.1 Syntrophaceae bacterium
CACTTACTGGGACAAAAGCCCGGAGCTAAACAGCTCTAGTTGTGGCGCCGGTAAAAAGACTGAGCGGAAGATGTGCAGGCCCGTTAGTAAAAATAATTGCGCAGCCTAAAAAGATAAACGCTATAGCAGTTAATAAACCCACAGGAATGACTCTCCCCACATAAAGCAGAGGGGCCCCGTAGATGTAACCCAGGATGAACACCAAATTCGCAAAGATCAAGATGGAGACCAATATCGAAATGACGTCATTGAAAACGCTTTTACGGTTTCCTCTAAAGTAGGTTAAAAAACCCGAAGCTGTGGTCGCTATGAGGAAGCAAGCTGATGCAATGGGCGAAATCCTGCCAACCATAACTGTTCCGAATGGTTCTGGGTTGGGGAGTAAAGCCGCTTCAAAGTCGAACGGGTCGCCCAAGCAAAAATCTGTAAGGTCAAGGACACTTAGAGTTCCAACTACCGCTAGAAATACATAACACAGCACCCTATTAACAGCCCCTCGCGAGCCTACAATTTGTGTAATTGTGGTTAGGCTGAGCAAGCCAAAGAGGATAGCTGTTAAAGGGGCCATTGGGATGTATCTTGCGCCAAAACCTGCAATTTCAGGCTTCCCGATGTCCCAGCTTATAGACACCACTGCAACGATCCCCAATACAATCAGGCATGACGCCAATGCGTATTTGAAGTGAATCTCAAGTTTGATTTGCATTGCAAATATCTCGTGAATATTATGGCCTGTCCAATGGGGCCATCAAAACCTCAATGGATATATGGAAATCGGGGCTTTGACAATTGGTTCAGTCGGGTCACCGAAGACTTCAGATAGTAATAAACAATTCACCGTTCTTCAGTTCAGTTCGATAAACCCTAATTGGCTTTTTAGCTGGCCCTTTAATATTATTGCCCTGGTAGTCAAAAGTGGAATGATTAAGACTACAACAACGAAGGACTGGTTTCCCAGGAACAGGGTCCAGTTTGCGCCCGAAGTGGGTACACCGGTTTGAGAAACAATGGAAAGATCCTTCGTTGTCAGAAACTACCAGGATGGGTTCTTTCAGGCCGTTTCCCGTTAGACAAAAAGCGCCCCCCAACCTTTGCAGTTCAGGTACCTGGTCAATTTTGACTGTGACCATGTTCCCATTTAGTCGCCACAGTCCCTGGTCCAATGGCTTTGTTTCGGAAATGCCAGCGACAGACTTGAGGAAATCCAACAAAATGGACATATTGCGGCCTCCTTTCCTCTAAAGTAATCACAAATATCACAAAAGAAAAAATGTAAACACTCAATTTCGACACGTTTCAAAAATACTTGACATCATTCCAGCAATTTTCTACTTTAAGTGCAAATGCTTCTTAATAGTGTTAAGGGTTCTATAAATGCATACCCAGCTCAATCATAGAATGACAAAACAACGCCAAATCATCATCGAAGAACTTAGAAAAGTGACTTCACATCCCACCGCAGATCAGTTGTACGAAATGGTCAGGAAGAGACTCCCCAGGATCAGCCTTTCTACTGTATACCGAAATCTGGAAACGCTATCGGCGGAAGGAATGATCCTCAGGCTGGATGTGGCGGGCGCTCAAAAACGGTTCGACGCGACTGTAGAAAATCATTACCACATTCGCTGCAATCATTGTGGAAGGGTGGATGACGTTCACATGGAAACTATTCCTGAGATCGAGGAGATAGCTCGGAGGCGTTCCAGTTACCAGTCAGTTTCACATATCATTGAATTTAGCGGAATATGCCCTGATTGCTTTGGCCGAGGTTGAAGCTAATTGCCTGTTGTCAAATCAATACACCCGTCAATTTAGAAAGGAGGTTGGTAATCAAATGGATGCTGTGACTCTTTCACGTCTACAATTTGCAGTTGCGACCTATTTCCATTTCCTTTTTGTGCCGCTTACGTTGGGGCTCTCCATTCTGGTAGCCATAATGGAGACTAAATATGTGAGGACCGGCATAGAAGAATACAAAAGAATGGCGAAATTCTGGGGCAAGTTGTTCGTCATCAACTTCGCGATCGGTGTTGTAACAGGAATTACACTGGAATTTCAATTTGGCACAAACTGGTCGCGTTATTCCAAATATGTCGGGGATATATTCGGCTCCCTCCTCGCGATAGAAGCGACAGTGGCCTTTTTCCTTGAGTCCACTTTCATCGGTGTGTGGGTTTTCGGTTGGAACAGGCTCTCTCCCAAGGCTCACGCCGTATGTATATGGCTGGTCGCCGCCGCGTCGAATATTTCAGCGTATTGGATCTTAACCGCCAACTCATGGATGCAGCATCCCGTGGGGTACGTGATCAGAAACGGCCGAGCGGAATTGTCGGATTTCTGGGCTGTTATCTCACAACCTTACGCCATCTTGATGTTGCTACATGTTTTAAGCGGAGCCTACATAGTGGCGGGTTTCTTCGTAATGGGCGTAAGCGCTTACCATCTAATCAGAAGACAGGAACTCTCCTTTTTTAAGAGGTCGTTCAGAATGGCGGCGATATTCACGGTAATTTTCGCCTTGGCGGAAATCCTTGTGGGAGATATTCACGGCAAAGAAATGATGAAGTCCCAGCCGACCAAGGCAGCGGCTGCGGAGTCCGTATGGGAAACAACCAAAGGCGCTCCAATGTATTTGTTTGTGGTCCCTGATGAAGCCAACGAGCGAAACAAGGTTGAGATTCTGGGCATCCCGAAACTGCTTAGCTGGGTTGCCTTCGGGGACTCGGAGGGTGTTTACAGGGGACTCAAAGAATGGCCTAAGGAAGAAAGACCACCGGTGGCGATCACCTTCTGGTCTTTCCGGATCATGGTCGCTCTGGGAATGCTATTCGCGTTGATTAGTGTCATTGCTTGGCTAAAACGAAAAAATCCAGAGAATAGCCCAGGATTCCTCAAATTCCTGATCTATTGTATCCCGCTGCCATACATCGCCCTCGCTCTAGGCTGGACAGTAACCGAGGTAGGCCGCCAACCGTGGATTGTTTACGGCATGATGAAAACATCGGACGCCGCGTCTTCTGTCGGCGCGTCTCAGGTAGGACTGTCTCTGGCCGCCTTTGTAATTGTTTATTCGTTACTGGGGATCGCCTGTTTCTATCTTTTAATCAAAAACGCCCGTAAAGGGCCTGTTCCCATACCTGCTTTAGATCGTTAGGAAAAGGGGAGGATTCGCGATGTTAGAAACAATCTGGTTTTTGCTTTGGGGTATCCTTTGGGCTGTTTATTTTATGCTGGACGGTTTTGATCTTGGTCTGGGAACACTTGCCCCGTTCATAGCCCGTAACGATAACGAAAAGAGGATCATCTACAATTCAATGGGTCCTTTTTGGGACGCCAATGAAGTGTGGCTAATTACCGCTGGCGGGGTTACTTTCGCTGCTTTCCCGACTGCTTATGCGGTTATGTTCAGCGCTCTGTATACCCCGTTGTTGCTGTTGCTGTTCGCGTTGATAATTCGAGCTGTAGCCCTGGAATTCAGGAGCAAGGGGGAGAGCGAAGGTTGGCGTAAACTTTGGGATGTTTGCCACTTCTTGGGAAGTTTTGTCCCGGCTTTGCTGTTAGGGGTAGCTTTCGCAAATATTTTCAAGGGAATACCCATAGATCAGGAGGGGATATTCCACGGCAATTTGTTAACATTACTGAACCCTTACGGGCTGCTAGGTGGGATATTGTTTGTGCTGCTTTTTCTTGTTCATGGGGCGTTATGGCTTGCAATCAAGGCTGAAGGCGATCTTGAAACAAGGGCAGCCAAGGCTGCTTCAGGAATATGGCTGATTTTGCTGATTGTGGCAGTGGTGTTTCTCGCGGCCACATGGTTTGCGACGGGCCTTTACTTGAACTACCTGAGCAACCCAATCCTTTTGATTATCCCAGTGGTTACAGTGCTAGCTCTTTTGGCGACGAGGCTATTCATTAATCAAAGGGCTTTCTGGAAAGCATGGTTCGCCTCAAGTCTAACCATTGTTGGGGCCACTTTGTTTGGCGTGGTCGGATTGTATCCGAACCTTTTGCCATCCAGCCTCAACCCTGCATATAGTTTAACAATTTATAATTCTTCGTCCAGCTCTCTGACTCTCAAAATTATGCTGGGAGTGGCCCTAACTTTTGTGCCTATAGTAATAGCGTATCAAATTTGGAGTTACTACGTATTCAGAGACAAGGTGACCAAAGACGACCTGGCTTCTGATGAAGCGTACTGATCCTCAACCACCACTTAAATGTCTGCCTCAGGTCCTCTGAATCGAAGGACCTGGGGACTTTGTCTACGATTATGAGTGTTCAATAACCTCGGAATCTTCGTTCACGGATCTCCTGCCCAACGTCATCTCCCATTGAGAAAATCAGCATTCAACGGCTATACTTTGTCGAAATTTCTTTCTGTGAATTAGTAGATTGCGGGGGATATTTTATGTTAGTATAATTTTTTAAATAATATTCAGATTCGTGATTGACAGTTCATATGTATTCAGATTATAGACGCGCGAGACCAAGTTCATAAAAAGCAAAGCGACATTGTGACAAGTTTTAGGTTTGACCTGACCACACTTGAAGGGGGATGGGAACGCGACAGGAACTAGTGTCCTGATCTCCTATCAACATCTTTAAGTGATTAAAACTGGAACAACGAAACAATGGAGATCTCTGAAATCCTTCATTTACCGACAACTACGTTGATGGCGCTGATTGGGGCCTTCATAGTCGCAATCACGTTTGAAGCGGTAAATGGGTTTCACGATGCCGCTAATGCGGTGGCTACAGTAATCTACACAAATTCTTTGAGGCCCAGAATCGCTGTGGTCCTCTCGGGAATTTTCAACTTCCTGGGCGTATATATTGGTGGAATGGGGGTAGCCTTCGCAATAGTGCATCTTCTGCCGACGGACCTCCTTGTAAATGTCGGATCGAGGGCCGGCGGAGCTATGATTTTCTCCATTCTTATCTCTGCCATTCTTTGGAACTTTGCGACTTGGTACAAGGGTATCCCCGCCTCCAGTTCCCACGCTCTCATTGGGGCTATCGTCGGGGTAGGGCTCGCAAACGCTTTAGTTCAAGGTGAACCTGTCTTTCAGGCGGCCCATTTCCGAAATATTGAGGCGGTTTTTCTATCCCTGCTCATATCCCCTGCGCTAGGGTTTGTTCTTGCAGCGGCGCTTTTGTTGCTTATCCGTAAGTCGGTTCGCGACAGTCGCTTGTACGAGTCGCCAGAGGGTCGGAAACCTCCATCCTGGGTCCGGGCCGTCCTTGTGTTAACCTCTTCAGGTGTAAGTCTTGCTCATGGGTCCAACGACGGTCAGAAGGGTGTCGGGCTCATAATGATCATCCTGATAGCGTCTCTCCCCGCGCACTTTGCTCTTAACCCGGAATATAAGTCTCATAGCGGGGCCGACACCATTCAAACACTGGAACAGGTTAAAAGTGTGATTCAGAGTAAAAAGAGTGTAATGGTGAGCCAACTCAGTTCTCAGGACACTAAAGTGGACAATGGCGCCGGTCTTTTTTCATCCAAGCCTCTTGACCCAGTTTCTGTAG
>JACWAG010000043.1 GCA_014874425.1 Syntrophaceae bacterium
ACCCCATCATAAAGGCGATCCGGACCGGCCATTGCGCCGGTGTGTGACTGTCCTGCCCGTCTACCAGCTTCTGAGCCGCCGATATAATAGGATACAATAGGTTTAATTTTGGAGACTTTTTTGGCGATTTCAACGAAATGCCGACCTCTTCTGATGCCTTCAATGTAAAGGGCGATAACCTTGGTTTTGGGACATTGCGCTAGATATTCAAGACAATCACTGAGATCGATCATGGCTTCATTCCCAAGGCTTAACGCCTGACTGAAGCCTAGACCAAACTTCGACAGATGACCAAACATCTGAGTTATAAAGCTGCCACTCTGAGATGCCATTCCAATGAAACCAGGGGCAGCGTCATAAGGATTGAATGTGGTGTTGAGTTTAAGATAGGAATTTACCACACCAATGCAATTTGGCCCTAAAAACTTGATTCCATAACTATCAGCTACCTCCACTATCCTCTTTTGGAGTTCTTTTCCTTCTTTTCCTTCCTTTTCAGAGAAGCCCGCTGAAACAACGATTGCTCTTTTAACTCCTGCTTCTCCACAATCGTTAAGGACCTGAGCCACGATTGCCGTGGGGATTACAAGTATTGCGAGGTCCACTTTCTCTGGGACGTCGGAGATCCTCGAATAGGCTTTTAATCCTTTGATCTCTTTGTCTCTTGGGTGGATAGGGTATACGTTGCCTTCAAATCCCAGCATCAGCAGACTCGCCAACTGAATGCTCCCCATGGACATGGAGTTGCTAGACGCGCCCCAAAACGCTATGTTTTTTGGATGCATTATCTTGTACAAGGGATTGTTCTTGAAATCGTTCATCAATTGCTCCAGGAGGAAATCAAATCCTTTAATCAATATTTCGGATCGTTATGGGGTCTACGTCGCCTCTTTAATCCCTATTGATCCGGAGGACGACCAACCTTGTCCGGTTCGCTATCACGTTGGTTTGAGACGAGGGCTGATATAAATTTGCTGAACCACCATGCGGAATAACCGAGCATGCAAGAAGCCATTGCGATTGGCCCAAGAATTAGGAATGCCCAGACGATCTGGTAACCGTTATCGGGAAAACCGTCATTTAGGAGATTCGACATCGTAGCGGTAAATGATCCCACCGCTACGACAGCGCCAATCAATGTGGGAACCGAAAGATCATTTCTCATAAATAGTATGTTAACATTTTTTTGTTGGAAAGTAACAGGTTTTGAAATCAAATAGCGGCTACACATAGAATAATTAACAGTCATATCAACATGATGAGTAGGATAATATGGTTGATTATAAAATCAATTACGATGTTCTGTCAGTAGTTAGGAAACCGGCGCGCTACATCGGTGGAGAGTTTAACTCGGTATACAAAGACACTGATAAAACTTGGGTCCGAATAGCCTTGGCTTTCCCAGATGTGTACGAAGTCGGAATGTCTCACTTGGGCCTCAAGATCCTCTACAACATTCTAAACACTCAAGAGAATATTTACGCTGAAAGGGTTTTTGCTCCGTGGCCCGATATGGAACAACAGATGCGAGAAAAGGGAATTCCTCTTTTGACGTTGGAAACATGTCATGAAGTTCGGAAGATGGATATAGTAGGATTTTCCTTGCAATATGAGCTATGCTCGACCACCGTATTGCAAATGTTGGACTTGGCGGGTATTCCCCTTCATTCATCGGCTAGGGGAGAAAGGGACCCTCTGATATTAGCGGGTGGCCCCGCATGTTTCAACCCAATGCCCATGTCGAATTTTTTTGACGCATTCCTAATTGGGGATGGTGAAGAGGCGATACTCGAAATATGCGATAAGCTCAAATCATGGAAAAACAAAGGTGGGGACCGGATTGGCCTATTGTCCGAACTAAAGGAGATAAAGGGAGTTTTTGTCCCCTCGCTTCATAACTTCGGTGAAACCATTTCCAGGAGAATTGTGTCTGATCTGGATGCTGTTGGATTCCCTCGAAATTTTGTCGTGCCTTTCTGCGACATAACACATGACAGGATAGGTTTGGAGATCGCACGGGGTTGTACCCGAGGTTGCCGCTTCTGTCAGGCGGGGATGATTTATAGGCCCGTTCGCGAACGTCAACATGAAGGTTTGTTGAATATAAGTAGGGAGTTGCTGCAATCGACAGGCTGGGACCAGATTGGATTGCTGTCTTTGTCGTCTGGAGACTATTCTTGTATCGGCCCTTTAGTAAAAGCTTTAACTCGCGAATTCTCGGATAAAAAGATCGCCATCTCACTACCGTCTCTCAGGACAGACACCTTCGATTCCGAATTGGCTTCCGAAATCAGGAAAGTCAGAAAAACCGGCTTTACCATGGCTCCGGAAGCGGGTACGGAGCGACTCAGGCGAGTCATCAACAAGGGCAATTCGGAGGAAGATTTAAAAAATGCCATCATATCAGCCTTCAGGGAGGGGTGGAAAGCGGTCAAGTTATATTTCATGATAGGTTTACCGACCGAGACCGAGGAGGATTTGGAGGGAATCGTAGACCTGATTTTCAAAGCTTCCAGATGGGGGAGAGCCGGACAGATAAGAGCTTCAATTTCAACTTTTGTGCCAAAGTCCCATACTCCATTTCAGTGGGTCGCCCAAATCTCCTTGGAAGAAACATTTAGACGCCAGATGTTTATAAAGGACCTCATGCGAAGAAAATCAGCGTCACTGAAATTTCATAATCCTAGAATCAGTTTTCTTGAGGGGATCTTCGCTAGAGGAGACAAAGACTTGGGTAGAGTCATTGAGACGGCGTTCAGAAAGGGCGCCAGATTCGATGGCTGGGATGAGCGATTGGATTTTCAATTATGGCTGGATTCTTTTGATGAATTGGGTTTGGATCCGAATTCATACCTAGATGAAAGGCCGATAAGCGCGTCATTGCCGTGGGAGCCGATCGAAACTGGTGTAAGGAAATCGTATCTGATAGGCGAGTTGAACAAAGCCATGGATTGTGAGTTAACCGCTGACTGTCGATCCGGGAATTGTGTTGGCTGTGGTGTATGCGATTTTAAGAAGGTAGCTCCTGTAGTCCACAATATGTCGCTAGATAATGATTTATCCTATCCGGAAATAAGTAGAGAGCCGCGGTCTGAACCAAAGATTAGAAGATTCAGGCTGAGATACTCAAAGTCCGGCGCCATGAAATTTCTTGGGCACCATGATGTGGTGAGATGTTTTGAAAGGATGTTCCGCCGCGCTAATTTGGAGTTGGACTATTCCGGAGGGTTCCATCCACACCCAAAACTCAGATTTTCACCACCCATCGCCTTAGGTATAGAAAGTCTTGCGGAATATCTGGACTTTGATTTAAAAGATTGCGTCGCAAATGTGGATGACATTTTCAAAACACTCGAAAACACCCTACCAAACGGGCTAAAATCTATAGAAATATGCGAAACTTCATTGAACGAAGCCCCTTTGTCTGCTAGAATTCAGACGGCAATCTACGAAATAGTTTTAAACGATGAATTTAATAAAGATCATGTTAGGGAAAGACTGAGTCAATTTCTTGAAAAAGAAAGTTTGATAATATCATTTGGTCCTGACCGAAAGAGAAAGGTTCGGGACCTCAAGCAGTTCATTTCCTCGATTAGTCTCTCGGGTCAAACTCTCACAGTAAAAATCAAGATGACTCCGTCCGGCTCAGTTAATCCTTATGAAGCCATTGGGTCAGTTCTCGGTTTATCTGATGAACAGGCGAGGTCATTGGGAATAACCAAGAAAATTGTCCAATTCGAGTCGTGATCCACTTTAATTGAAGGGAACCGGTATGGGTAACGAAATAGTAATGAACATTACAGATCGGGAGACTCGGCTAGCGCTTATAGAAGATGGTCAGGTTGCGGAAATCCATCTCGAGCGACGGGGCGAAAGGGGGATAGTCGGCAATATCTATAAAG
>JACWAG010000353.1 GCA_014874425.1 Syntrophaceae bacterium
GCTGATTCGTCATGTTCATCTGCACGATAACCTCGGCGGCCAATCACAATCTGACGATTTACATCTTTCCATTACGCAATCCAAACGTTTTTCGTAGACTTGATTATGGGGGCCACGCTCTACGAACTTGACCGTTTCGTCTTCACAATTTCAACATGATCTTCGTCACAAGGAAGATAAAGCTCGTGGAACAAGCGCCTCTATAAATTGTCTTAAATTAAAAGGACTATTTTAAGACTATATGTCGTAAAACGATTAAAATGATTTAGTAAAGATATATAACATATACTAAATACATGTAAAACTTGACATACATTGTTTGATGGTTTAATTAATCTGGCACTGACTGAAAGGGGAATTATCTATGCTCAACGCTTATCTGACGGCGCTTCCGGTCCAAAACTTGAATGATCAAAGCATGTGGTCGATTATAATTGGGGCTGGCATAGTCGTTAAATGCGTGATGCTGACACTTCTGGTTTTTTCGATTATTTGTTGGGGAATAATCCTGACCAAGGCCATCACGCTTTCAAGAGCGAAAAAACATACCCAGCTCTTTTTTGACGCTTTCAGGGAGTCGAGGAAGTTTTCAACTCTTTATACTGAAGCCAAACAATTCACGCACAGTCCGCTAGCGCACGTCTTCAAAGCGGGCTACGCCGAGCTAAGCCGTTTGTCCAGAATACAAGCGGGGTCCCAAAAGGGATCAGTAGACGCGAATGGAGAGCCGGAATACGAGCGAACAGGTATGGACAATATTATACGTTCATTGCAGCAAGCGGTTACGGCTGAGAGGGCCAGGCTCGAGAGAGGGGTGAATTTCCTAGCAACAACAGGGTCGTCAGCCCCGTTCATTGGACTCTTTGGGACCGTTTGGGGGATCATGGAGTCGTTCCGTAATATAGGGGCCATGAAGAGCGCTTCACTGGCGGTTGTGGCGCCAGGCATAGCGGAAGCTTTGATTGCAACTGCCGCCGGTCTGGCGGCCGCTATCCCGGCTGTCATTTTTTTCAACTATTTTCTAGGACGCATAAATGTCATCTCTACGGAAATGGACAATTTTGCGTCTGAACTCATCAATATAATTGAACGAATTTACTGGAAACGGAAGTAACTTTGTGGGGTCTTCACGTTGAATCTTAGGAGGCGGACTTATGGCTTTTAGCCTGAACAGAAACAATAGGGCCCCAATGGCCGACATAAACGTCACCCCACTGGTTGATGTAATGTTGGTGCTTTTGATCATATTCATGGTCACCGCTCCAATGTTACAGGAAGGGGTTTCTGTTGAACTCCCCGCGGCAAAAGGCGAGCCAATAGAGAAAGCCCAGCAACGTGATGAAGTAATTATTTCCGTGTCAGGGGCTGGGTCGATCTATGTAAATGATAAAGCGGTTACCGAGGATCAATTGGCGACGGTAGTGCTTGACGCTACTAAAGACAAACCCAACCGGGATGTATTTTTACGTGCCGACAAGACCGTCCCTTACGGCGTTGTGGTTAGAATAATGGCGAGCTTGAAAACTGCAGGCATTGCAAACCTCGGTATGATTACCACTCCTCAGGAGGAATCCAGTAAATCAGCTAAATGATCAATGATCTTTTGAAACATCGGCGAGGGGCATCCCCGCAGATGCTGGCGATATCTGCGGGACTTCACCTTGTGGCTATCGCATTTCTGATCTTGGGCGCAAAATACTTTAGCGCCGCGCCAAAGATCACGGATATAGGGGTCACTAACGTCAAGCTGGTTGAAGCCAGACCGGTATCCAAAAGCGCCATGGGACAACTTCCCCAGCAGCCACTGGAGGCAACTCCCGAACTAGCTTCCATAGAATCTGCCGAGCCCGCCAGAAGAGCCAACACTGAAGTCGAACAGCTAAAAACTGTTTTTGCTAAGGCGGAACCATTAGCGCCGGCTATTCAGATGAAGAAGAGAAAGCAGAAACCTGAAAAGATTGAACCGAAGAAAAAGCCAACCGAGCCAAAACGTGAAGCCGAAAAGCCCAAGAAAGAGCCGGAAAAGAAACTCAATTCAAATGATTTTGTGGAAAAAAGACTGGCAGCTATAAAAAAGGACCTGGAAACGAAGAAATCTGAAAAGTCAAAGAATAGGGGAACTTCAGGACTTGATACTCCTGCTGGGTCTGGCTCATCAAACGACGTTGAAATCGCCCGCTGGTTTGAGGTTGTTAGAAACAAGATCAATTCACACTGGTCAGTGTTCGGGGATGAACAGAAAGCGGCGAGAGTTACGATCATTTCTATACAAATTGGAGATGATGGCCAACTGTTGGACGCTTCAATAGATCGTAGCTCAGGAGATCGCTTCTTTGACAGTTCTGCCATGAGGGCGATACATCAGGCTGCTCCTTTTCCGGCCATGACGGCTGAAGTTTCGGACAAGATAAAGGCCGCAGGTGGATTAGCCCTACGATTCACACCTGGTGGTTTACAATGAAAATATCAAGGCTAACGCCTCATCCTGGAACCACTGAGCTAACCAATCGATTACGATTCCTCCTGTTGTGGCTTACGCTGATAATCAGTGTTGGTTGTCAACCAGCTTTTGGAAAGCTTCTACTCGATTTGGACAACCCGAATCTTGGCAAGATGCCAATCATGGTTGCGGACTTCTCAAGCAACCAACCAGGGCCTTTGAATGGGGCCGAATTGGCGTCAATCATAAAGAATGACCTTGTAATGTGTGGGCTATTTGAAATCGTGCCGGCGCCTCAACCGGCGCCCCTAAATCAGAATGGAGAGCCAGACCTGAACAGTCTTGCCAGAACAGGGGCGCAAGCGCTGGTAATGGGTTCTTTCAACGTTAATGGAAACCTGTTGACAGTAGATTGTAAACTTTATGATATAGGCCTTCAGAGACTTGACCTTGGAAAGAGATATACCGGGGCCCTTTCAGATTACCGATACATTTTTCACATGTTTGACGACAGACTGCTGGAGAAAATTACAAACCTGCAAGGCTGTTTTACTTCCAAAATAGCCTTCATGGATGACACAAAAACCAGAGAAATTTTTGTTATGGATTACGACGGATACAACCTTCGCCAGGTCTCAAACACCAAGACCTTGAATCTGTCGCCCAAATGGGCCCCGGATGGTAAAGGTCTGATTTTTACATCCTACATAAATCGAAATCCAGACCTTTGGTACGTCAGCGTGGATGGCCAAAGAGTCATTCCAGTGTCACACAGGAAAGGTCTTAACGCATCAGGTCGGTTTTCTCCTGATGGGAATATGATAGCCCTGTCTTTAAGTGTTAAAGCTATACCTAAGATATTTATTATAAGTACTGAAGGAAACATAATAAAACAATTGACTAATGGACTGGGAAATGATATCTCACCCTCATGGTCACCGGATGGCGCTTACATGGCATATGTTTCCGACCAGGCAGGATCGCCCCAGATTTATGTTGTCCCAGTAAACGGTGGAGAGTCGAAGCGTATAACATTGACGACTTCCTACAATACGGACCCGGACTGGTCTCCCAGAGGCGACATGCTAGTGTTTACAGCTAAGATAGATGGTCGGTTTCAGGTCTGTGTGATCAGGCCGGACGGCAGTGACTTTAAAGTCCTCACAAATAAGGGAACCAACCAGGATCCCTCCTGGTCTCCCGATGGGCGGATGATCACCTTCACATCTAACAGAGATGGATCTAAGCGCATATTCGTCATGGACGCCAAAGGAACTGTTCAGACGCCGGTTTCTCATGTCTCTGGTCGTAATCCGGCATGGTCTCCCAGGCTAAAGTAATTAAGGCCTAGGAGAAAAGGAGATGAGGAGTGATGGATACTCGCCACCTTAAGATATACGCTGCGGCCCTGTTGGTAATAGTCACTTTAGCGGGTGGATGCGCCAAAAAAATAGTTAAACCCAACGAGGCGCCAGTGCCCGGATTTGGCATGGCAGGACCAGGCGCTGTTTTGGAAGGTGAGCTTCAGGGTGTGCAAACCAGTCTAAAGACTGTATACTTTGACTTTGATAATTATACCCTTAGCCCGGAAGCACAGGCGGCGATCGCTTATGATGTTGAAGTTCTTAAACGCTATCCGAATCTCATGGTTGTGGCCGAAGGTCACTGTGATGAGCGAGGCACTGCCGAATACAACCTTGCTCTGGGCGAACGTCGGGCCGGGGCCGTGGTTGAACGTCTCACTGCCCTGGGGATTCCAAGTAACAGGCTTAGTACGGTGTCCTTCGGTTCGGAACTTCCTGTTGACCCGAATCACAATGAACAGGCCTGGGCCAAGAACAGGCGAGTGTATCTGCGTGTCTCTAAATGACATGAAGATCGGTATACATGATTGAGAAATCAATTCTAAAGGGGTTTAAGATTAAGATGGCGCGGCTGATTTTCAGCCTTGCCATCTTTCTGAGTCTGCTAAGTGGTGGTTGTCTTACCAGGACCGCCAATCCGTCCTTGCCTTACACAAAACCCGCCTATTCAGCTAGTGGACAAGACGCCAATTCAGCTATGGCCGTCTCGAAAATCCAGGATGTAGAAGCGGAACTCCGCAAGATGCGGGATTCACTTGAACGGCTTGAAGCTAATGGTGGGGAAAAGTCCATAAAGGACCTCCAAGAACGTATCAGTCAGATTGAACGGCAACTGGGCATAGACAGTCAGAAGAGTCAAACTAGTGGACC
>JACWAG010000044.1 GCA_014874425.1 Syntrophaceae bacterium
CCTTTCGCCAGGATATCCGGCGCCACGTTCAGCAATAGTGTGGCGCTTGGGACGGTTTCTGCGTTGCTGGGCTTGGATGAAAATGCTATGGGCTCAACCCTGAGAGAGGTCTTCGACAAACATGGACCGGAATCCACGAAGCCAAACCTATCTTCGTTCTCGGCCGGTTATGAATGGATGATCCAGCAAAAATCAGAGTTTCCTAAACTGCGCCCACCTGTTTTATCAAAAGGAAGACTTGCTCTCAATGGAAATGAGGCCATAGCGCTCGGAGCAATCGCCGCAGGCATGAGGTTTTTCTCTTTTTATCCCATGTCACCAGCCACATCAATAGCGACGGTTCTTGCGGGCCATGCAATTGGAATGGAGTTCGTGCTCGAACAGGCGGAGGACGAAATCTCAGCTATCAATATGGCTGTTGGAGCGTCCTTTGCTGGGGCCCCCAGCATGGTAGCCACATCAGGCGGAGGGTTTGCCCTAATGACTGAAACGGTTAGCCTGGCTGGCATGACAGAGACCCCGGTGGTCATTGTTGTGGCGCAGAGACCTGGTCCGTCAACCGGTCTACCTACGCGCACTGAACAGGGTGATCTCGAATTTGTTTTGCACGCTGGCCATGGGGAATTTCCTCGGGCGATATTTGCGCCCGGCGATGTTGAACAGGCCTTCAACATTACCAGCAAAGCATTTCAGATCGCCCACAAATATAACACGCCGGTTTTCATACTGACCGATCAGTTCCTCGCTGATTCTTACCGCTCAGTGAAACCTTTTGATCTCGATAAAATTTACCCAGTGGACCCTTGTTCTATCTCCAGTATAGTGGCAAACCCGCATCTTACATATCTTTTGACAGATTCTGGAATTTCTCCGAGAATATTTCCAGGTATGTCTAGTAAATGCGTAAAGGCTTTCAGCTCTCAGGATCTCGTAATTGACGATAGTGATGAGCACACTCCCGATGGCCACCTGACTGAAGATCTTTCCGTTAGAATTTCTATGGTTGAAAAACGACTCAGGAAAATAGATGGGATCAGGTCCGAATTGGTTCACCCCGATTTTTTTGGTGATGCGGAGCCGGATCTCCTTTTAGTATGTTGGGGATCCACCAGAGGTTCAGCCATTGAGGCTGCAAACCGGCTCAGAAACAACGGCCGTCGGGTAGCGACGCTACATTTCCCGCAGGTATGGCCTATAATTGGTGAAGGATTTGTTAAAAAGCTCGAATCCGCTGGGAAGACTGTCGCTGTGGAAAGCAATGCGACTGGTCAGTTTGCGCGGCTTATAAGAAGAGAAACCGGTTTCCAAATAGAGAAAACCATACTCCGATATGATGGATTGCCAATTACACCCGAATACATTCTGGCAGGGTTACAGATTTAGAGGGCTGAATCAACATGGTAAGTTTAGCTGATTACGGTGATTACGAAACCGCATGGTGCCCAGGTTGCGGGAACCATGATATCCTGAAGGCAATGAAGCAGGCGCTTGTTTCTTTGGAATTGGCGCCACACCAATTACTATTTGTGTCAGGAATCGGCCAGGCTGCAAAGGCTCCGCATTATTTGAACGCCAATGTCTTCAATGGCCTCCATGGTCGGTCCTTACCGGTCGCCACCGGCGCAAAGTTGTGCAACACTGAACTCAAAGTCATAGTTGAAAGCGGTGATGGCTGCAACTACGGTGAAGGCGGGAATCATTTTCTGGCGGCTATCCGGAGGAACATTGATTTGACCTTGATCGTCCATAACAACCAGGTTTACGGATTGACCAAAGGGCAGGCCAGCCCGACCTCTGACCCTGGGTTTATCACAAAGAATCAACCCGATGGAGTATTTTCCCAGCCCTTCAACCCAGTCGAAGTCGCAATAGCCATGAACGTCGGCTTTGTAGCCCGTGGGTTTTCCGGCAGGATAGAACATCTTTCCGGACTTATTCAAGCCGCTGTAAGGCACAAAGGATTTTCTCTGGTCGATGTCCTGCAACCGTGTGTATCTTTCAACAAAGTCAACACCTTCGCATGGTATAACCAGCGTTGCTACGTTTTGTCGGAGGATTATGACCCGACGGATCGGCGAGCGGCTTTTCTTAAAGCGTCAGAATGGGGAGACAGGATTCCTCTAGGTATCCTGTACAAGAATGAAAGGCCGGTGTATGAGGACCATTTTCCTTTCATACAGCAAGGCCCCGCTGCAACGAGAACGCTTAACATAGGCAAGTTCTCAAAGGTTTTGGATTCCTATCGCTGACACCGTACCTAAAACGTGATGATTTGTTTGGTCTCATGAAGAGAAGAGACAGGTTTCGAACCCTGTCTCTTCATAGCACGTTTTGAAAACCCCGGCTAAAGATAGATTAACGTTTGGAGAACTGGAAGCTGGCCCTGGCTCCTCGCTTTCCATATTTCTTGCGTTCTTTAATCCTGGAATCTCTGGTTAGAAAACCTGCGCTCTTTAACATAGACCTGAAAGTCGAATCTATCTCTAAGAGGGCCTTACTAATTCCATGTTTGATGGCGCCCGCCTGACCAGATAAACCGCCTCCGTGAACAGAAACGGTAACATCAAAACGACCGGCAGTCTGGGTTAATTCAAAAGGTTGCATAATGACCATTCTTGAGGTAGGTCTACCGAAATAACTGTCTATCGGTCGGTCATTAATTACAAGCTTTCCGGAACCGGGTTTCAATAAAACCCTTGCGATAGCGTTTTTTCTTTTTCCGGTAGCATAAAAAGATTCTTGAGACATCTACGACTCCATATTAAAAGTTGTAGGTTTGCGGTTGCTGGGCCTGATGGGGATGTGAGTCAGCGGCATAAATTTTGAGTTTCCCCAGTTGAGCGCGACCGAGAGTGTTCTTGGGAAGCATACCACGAACCGCCAGACGGAACATTTTCTCAGGTTTTTGCTTGAGCAAGGTTTCAGCTTTGATACTTTTAATTCCACCAGGATAATTGCTATGGCTGTAATAGATCTTTTGTTGGAGTTTCCGCCCAGTAAGCTTAACCTTGTCCGCATTAATAACTATCACAAAATCACCAGTATCCATGTGAGTCGCAAACTGAGGCTTAGTCTTCCCACGTAATATTCTGGCGCATTCTACGGCCACTCGTCCAAGGACTTTATCCTTGGCGTCGATGACAAACCATTTACGTTCTACTTCCCCTTTTTTTGGGGTCCACGTTTTCATGCGGCACCTCTCCGAAACTATAAACAATGATTTTTACTATCAGAGTATTACTTTGTCAAGAAATTTGAAATTTCTTTGTGGTAGGACAGAGATAATTTCATGTTTTAACCTGACGGTAATGAACCATTTTAATGAAATCTATTTAGTCGATTTAATTGCGCGGCGATAGTCGAGCAACGGAGTATCGATTCCCAAACGACGCTCCAGGTATCACGTCAACCCTGAAATCTAAGGATTCCGCGGCTTCAATTATCAACTTCTTTAGGGCCGGATCCTTGTCATCAAGAAAAAGAAAAGCAGGTTTTCGCTTTTCAAGCATAGTGGCGATCTGGTTCCGGGTTGAAGGCCATACCGTTTCCTCCGGACTTCCTGAACGAAGCGTCTCCACAGTCGGCAAACCTGTGAGATAGCGAATTATTCTCGGATTCATCGTTAAGACAGGCTCACCGTCAGCGTTTGCTCTTAGCCACCTTGCGGCTACAAAAAAGGGCTTGTCCCTGTCGGATTCCGCCCCATTGTATTCCAGGGCCCAACGCGCCTGGAAAATCGTAACAAAATTCTGTCCCATGTTTGTAGCAAATAACAAAAAGGACACGACAACAAGGATCCCTCTCAATTCAAATATTTTCCTCCACTTTATCGAAGTCCTTTTGTCAAGCTGGATGGTCGTAATCGCCACACCCTGAAAGAAGAACAACAGCAGGCCAGGAATCAACAAAAGAAGGTATCTGGCGCCCGCGGGGCTCAGCAGCAGCCCCCCAAATTGAACAACCGTCAAATACGTAAAAAGTCTCTCGCCTCTTTTCCAGGACACCCAAAAACCAATCACAGTAAGCAGCGCTATTAAGATCTCCAAAGACCCAGTCTTTATGGAAACTCCCGCAAACGCTGTGGCCATTTCGGGAATGTAATCCCACGCGGCCTTTGAGATTATGGCCAATTGTGTCCCAAGCGTCCGGCCTGTGACCGCCTTAACGTATTCTCCCTCGTTAATGGAGGCCGGATACCCTATCTTATGGACTTCCCATAAACAAGGAACAATCAATGCTACAATGACAAATATGAAGGCAAATGAGACCCTTTTTGTCAGCGTGCTTTTCTTCATCGATGAAAATAGAAATAATCCCGAAGAAACCGGCAAACCCCAACCATTTATTCTAACAAGCGCGGGGATCCCAGAAAGAGCGCCTGCCAATGTAAAGCCACAGGGTCGGGTCGACCCCGACCGAATTGCGCTGACACTAATAAGACTTAACAATCCAAACAATGTGAAGAGTGTATCCGATGTGGTGTAGGTGGAATTCAATAAGAGCGTGTTATTGACCGCGAATAACCCCCCAATCACTAATGCCAAATCTCGGCCGAGCAGTCTTAATATTAGTAAATAACCACAAAATCCTGTCGCGATTCCGACTATTGACATCATCACGCGAAAAGCCAAAAAGCTATTTCCAAATAACTTCACGGTCACAGAGACTAGGAATGGATATCCCGGAGGTACATATGTATGGTGCTCGCCATTAAATTTGTATCCCATTCCGTGCGCCATCGATTCCCCAAGTTCCAAATACAGCGCGCTGTCGGGCGAAGCTTTCCATGAACTATTGATTATGAAAATGAAGCAGAGCACTGCGATGCAAAGCAGAATAAGTTCTCTTTTTAGCGAACTTAAACCGCGTGTTGCGTCTGAAAGCTCTTGGAAATAATCATAATAGGTAGACTTCAAAGTCTGCACCACGCTAATAAAATACCACTATTAACAATATGTTGTTTCGTATATAGGTTGTCATACTGACAGTAAACATGAAGTTTACTATTAGTCATTAATAATATTATATCTCAAATATGTTCTTAATATCTTAAAATTCAAATAAAAACTGTTGACAATAAAATTAAAATATTGTGTAAGACAACTGTGAATTGGAAGCGCAACGGTACGCGCCCGGAGTCGGTAAAATATCACTGGCCCTTAAAACACGAAAACGGCATCTAAATGGCCGTTCGCGTGTGTTCCACTGGGATGGAAATATAATAAAAAGAAGCGCTCTTCTCTTATCATAAGAGGAAAGCGTGTCAACAAAAAAATGTCCGGATTTCAGCATGCGCTAAGACCGGAAATAGGGTTTTTTGCGTTCTTGTGAAAAACTCACAGATTCCCAGTGTCCCTTCCACCCATGCATTCAAATGTCTAGGCGCTCAGCAGCTCATTTAGGTTAATCCCGAATTTCCTGGCCAAATATACGTTCAGGAATTCCATTATCGTCGGCTTGAAGGGTTGTCTTATAAGACTCATGCCAGCCTGTCTCGGGGTCCTGCCGCCTTTTTTCACATTGCACACCCTACAGCACGCCACAACGTTGTTCCACCGGTTCTCGCCACCTTGCACTTTTGGTATAATATGATCTACCGTTAGCTCACTGGAGATGAAATCATCCCCACAATACTGACAGGTAAAAGCGTCTCGGATTAGAACATTTTTCCTGGAAAAGGGCACTTCCCGCCTATATATTTGCCGGATAAACTTGAGGAGCCTTATTACAGCCGGGACACGAAAACTTTTGGAGACAGTCCGTACAACCTTGTCGGATTCTTTGAGAACTTCCACTTTGCCACTGAATAGCAACGTCATGGCCCTACGCCATGAGATCAACCCCATAAATTCATAGCCGGCGTTAAGTACAATTACCGCCTCCATGGATGACATTTGTCGCAAGCCTCTCATTGGTCGGAAATTGCAATTGGAACATCCGAAATTACGCGTACTTTTTACAAAGGGGCTCCCTGACTGTCAAGATCAAAACTTGCAATCATATGCCCAGGAGCGAACCTTAAGCCTTGGATTCTATAAATCAAAGGGGTTTGAGCCGGATCTTTTGACCAATCAGGTCTACTTCCAATAATGCGCCATTAATTGAAATTGTTTCACCGAAGATACTCTTCAGGGTAATCTTTCCATCAACAGGAACAAGCGAGCCAACACTTTCCATGACCAGCTCTTCTTCACCTTCGCGTAATATATAGGCGTTCAATTCACACATGTTTACGACCTCTATACAGGAAACTAAAAAGGATCAGCCCCATATTTTTATGGAGTCGGTTGGACATTTGTCCTGGCATTCCAGACAGGATATACACTCTTCGGGCGCTCCATCATAAACCCCAAGTTTCGATTCCCCTCGTTTTGTCTCCATTGGACACACTTTGTTACAGGCGCCGCAATCTGTACATTTGTCGTTTCGCTCTGGGAAGATCAAGGCAAAACGGTTAAGAGGCGCCAAGACAGCCCCGAGAGGACAGATAACCTTGCAAAATAAACGGCGGTGTCCCATTGCCGCAACGACCACGGCAAACAGTATTACAAGCCTCAGCGTCAAAGAGAATATGTCGGTGGTCCCATTTATTACAGCCCAGGGAACTGCCGATTCTATTGTGGCTACAGGGCACAGTCGACAGAAATAAGCTGGAAACCCGGGCGTTAAAAAAAAAGGAACAGCTACAACCAACCCGGCGAAGATCCCGTATTTTATAAAACGGGTCCAGCGAGGGATGTCGAATTTTATATATGGAACCTTGTATAGGAGATCCTGGAGGAATCCAAATGGACATACCCAGCCGCATAGGAAACGCCCTACGGTTAGGCCGACGATGGCCACTATTCCGACAACGCTCAGAGGAATCAATCCCAGACCGATGAATTGACCAATGATACCAACAGGACAGGCAAATATAGCAGTAGGACAGGAATGACAGTTAAGCACCGGAAAACAAACTGTTTGCCATTGAAATAAACCAAGATTTAGTAACGCTACGCAGGCTATCTGAACCTTGAGCCTGATTTTTTCCACGTAATATTCTCCTAACTCGCTTCTTGTCAATGAGCAACTTGTATTAGGACGTTCCCGACGTCCATTTTTAGATTCAGGTCGGGCATGGGATCCGGCCCTTCAACATACGAAGATCAGGATAGTTTGAAATGAGTTTTCCGTCCTTGTAACGTTTTACCCCTTCAAAGGTCATTGCCCGGACCATTTCAGGCTCCGAAAACCACTGAGACTCAGGTGTAAAAGACTCAGAAGCGTTCTCATAACCCGGGACCTTTATTGTTATCCCAACGTTTTTCAACTTGTCGAATTTCTCCAGGTTGTCATACACCAGGAATTTACGGAAAAACCCTCCGTATATTGTCATTATGATACTCAGCGTCAATAACACGGTGACCAGGACTTTTCGAATCATGATATGGACCTTCGATTTCATTATCAGGCAAAAGATAGCTAATCATTCGGCGCCCACCGTGTCAACAAACCGGATTTCCCGCTGGA
>JACWAG010000045.1 GCA_014874425.1 Syntrophaceae bacterium
GTCTGAATGGACTCCTGAAATTAAGAATGCAGCCGCTGTTATCCACAAATGGCTCGAAAAGACATTTCCGACAAGACATGACCGATTAGACCTGATCGATATGGAGGCATTTGGTCGGTCTATTGGCCAATTTATTCGGAATAAGGCCGATGAACAGACGCGTAAAGTTTCGTTGGATTTTGACATGGAGCCAGGAAAACTACTTATTCCGACGCATGTCCTTCAGGCAATCATGGAAGGCTTAATACGTAACGCCATCGAGGCCACCCCTGATGGGGGAAAGGTGACGGTTACCGGACAGGCCAAAGGAGACCGGTACATTCTAAAGGTTAAAGATACCGGCGTAGGTATTCCAGATAAAGACAAGGAATTGATCTTCGAAGGCTTTTATCCGGTTCAGGACACCGAGAATTACTCAAGCCGCAGACCCTATTCTTTTAACGCCGGGGGTAAGGGAATAGACCTCCTTAGGATCAGAATGTTCTCGGAATTGTATGGATTTAGATTGTCTTTCTCGAGTAAACGTTGTCCATACTTGATGGAGCACGGTGTCGAATCATCAGATGTCGCAGAATCATGCTCGAATTGTGATAATTACGCTGATTGCCCTGAGAATGGGGGCTCGGAGTTTATAGTAGATTTTGTCTTAACGGACGCGAACAACATTGAACAGAAGACCACCTGAATCCCAAATCCCTTCCTGCCTGGTTGTCCCCGACGATGTGGCCCCGGATAGGGCTGACAGACTTCTTGCCGATCTTCTTTCCGGGGTTATGACCAGATCATCTTTGTCCCACCTGTTAAAAGGCGGGTTTGTAACGTGGGAAGGCAAACAGGTAAAACCTTCGACAACTCTCAAACCGGGCCAGGAGGTTGTGATCGATTTCGAATCGAGACGACAACTCCCGGCTGTTTCTATAGATACAAGATCTCAGCCTGTAATCATTTTCGAAGACGACCACGTTATTGTCTTAGACAAGCCTGCCGGGTTGGTTGTCCATCCGGGGGCGGGACCGCGGTCTCAGACTTTGATGGACATCTTGGTCGAGTCACGTCCCAGCATGGTTGGGATAGGAGAGTCAGGTCGCTGGGGAATTGTGCATCGCCTTGACAAAGATACGTCAGGGATAATGGTCGTAGCAAAGACTTTGATTGCCCATGAGGACCTTTCGGCGCAATTCAGGCGACACTCAATAGGAAGAGTCTACTTGGCGCTTGTTCGAGGGAACCCAGGATTAGATTCTGGAGTTATCGACAAAGAACTTGGTAGAAGTCGTTCAGACAGAAAAAAAATATCTACTGTAACTCAGAAAGGCAGACAAGCCACGACTTCCTGGAGAGTTCAACAAAGATATGGCCCTGTATCATTACTTGAGCTCCGTCCTCAGACCGGCAGAACACACCAGATTCGGGTTCATCTCGCGTCCGTTGGTCTACCAATACTAGGGGATCAAGTCTACGGAACAAGAGTTCGCAAGCTAGCATCAGGGGATAAGATTTTTAGGATGCTTACCGCAATTCTCAAGAGACAGGCGCTTCATGCGGCTATCCTCGCTTTTAAGCACCCTGTTTCCGGGCTCTTCATAGAGTTTTCTTCTGATTTGCCTGGTGATATGCTGGAGGCTATAAAAATATGCGTGACTATTAGTAAAATGGAGGTTGAGAGTGATCTCTAGCCTCTTCAAATATCTATTTCACATCTGTTTCTAATGTCATTGAACTCAAAAGGTTGTAGCAATCATGAATGACATGGAAAAATCTTATAGAGGTGTTATTGAGAACGCAGGTATAGGAATTCTTGTGGTTGACCGAGATGGTAGGATTGTCGAGGTAAATCAGGCTCTGCTGTCAATGCTAGGCTATGTTGAAGGAGATATCTCTCAAGGCACATTCGAGGAAATTACCCATCCTGACGATAGAGAGGTTTCCAGTCGCAATCTTGAAGCTCTCATGTCCGGGGAGATAAGTTCCTGCAGGTTCGAAAAACGTTATCTGAGAAAGGACGGGAGCATACTTTGGGGAGACATATCAACGACTGCTATTATGGACGCAAATTCCAAACCAGTGAGGGCGATAACTGTTGTTGCCGATATCACGAAACTGAAAGAAAGCGAACAGGCGTTAAGGGATAGTGAAGAACATTATAGAGCAGTTTTCGAAAACGCAGGGGTGGGAATAAACGTGCTTGACCGGGATGGTAAAATTGTGCAGGTCAATCAGGCTCTGTTAAGAATGCTAGGTTACAATGAAATGGATCTCTACGAACATACATTCGCAGAGATTACCCATCCTGATGATGTAGAAATTTCCAATCGTAGCTTGGAAGCTCTCATGTGTGGAGAGAAAAGTTCTTATAGGTTCGAGAAACGTTATCTAAGGAAGGACGGGATGGTCCTCTGGGCTGACCTCTCGACTACCAGCATCCTTGGAGCAGACCGTAAACCTGCCAAGGTGGTCGGGGTCATTGCGGACATCACGAAACGCAAGCAGGCTGAAGCGGAATTGAAACGATACAGTGAACGTCTCGAGGAAATGGTGGAGCGACGAACTTCTGAACTACGTGAATCCGAAAATCGATTCCGTGATCTAGTCGGAGCCATGAGTGACCTTGTGTGGGAGGTGGACCGAAGTGGTGTTTACACCTATTTCAGTCCAAAGATTGGGGATTTGTTGGGTTATGAACCAGAGGACGCTCTTGGGGCCACCTTTCCGAGTTTCATGA
>JACWAG010000354.1 GCA_014874425.1 Syntrophaceae bacterium
CTGCCAAGAGCGCGAAGACATTATCGATATTACGCCGCCCTTTTCCCACTCGCTGTAGAATCCTTCGATCTGTCTTCATACGACTTGGTAATTAGCAGTGACTCCAGTGTAGTCAAAGGGATTAAGACTCCCCCAGAGACATGCCACATCTGTTTCTGCCACTCACCGATGAGATACGCATGGAACGCGTTTCATGATTACACTCGAGAATTTGGAATGATCAAGAAAGGTTTAAGCTCAATCGTAATGAGCTATCTGGCTATGTTTGATTACGCAGCGTCAGCGCGTGTGGACTATTTTGTAGCCCCGTCCGAAACATCGAGGAAGCGAATTCAGAAATACTATCGGAGACAAGCGGCAGTAATTCATCCACCCTGCGATACAGACCGTTTCAAGCCATCGGACCGAGTGGATGGTTACTACCTTTTTGTGGGTCGCTTAGTCGGGTATAAAATGGCTGATCTTGCAGTGAAAGTATTCAACGCAAACAAGAAACGACTCCTGATAGTTGGTAAAGGTCCTGAAATGCAAAGACTCAAGGCAATGGCTTCAAGAAATATCGAGTTCCTGGGTTGGGTATCTGACGATGAGCTTTCTAAAGTTTATGCGAATTGCAGAGCGCTGATATTTCCAGGTGAAGAGGATTTCGGCATAGTGCCTGTTGAAGCGCAGGCCTCTGGACGTCCAGTAATTGCGTACGCCAAAGGAGGCGCATTAGAGACTGTAATCCCGAATGAAACCGGCGTATTCTTCTACGACAGGTCCGTTGAGTCTCTAGCAATGGCCATCGCTGAGTTCGAGAAACGCATGGACAAATTTGACACCAGGAAAATTGTACAAAACGCCTATCGATTTTCTAAACCCAATTTTATAGCCAGATTTGAAGATTTTGTGACTAAGTGTACAGAAGAGCACAGTCTTAATTTTCGATGAATCAAACGTCTAATCATTATGAAGCCTTAATGAGAACAAATTGATATGTTAGCTTTTTTATGCTAGTTTTAAAAAATAAATGTTGTATGCAGGAATTTGTAAGATTCACATCGGGGGCTTACCTTAATGCCAAACTCCATCATTAATGTTGTCCCAAGGGGGCGGACTATAGCGTTTGTTCTATTTTGCCTCACAACTGTTCAGCTAGTTTTCCAACATCCATATATAGTTATACTTCCTAATGAAAGAGCCAACGTGTTTAGCGCGACGCTTTGTCTACTCACGTTAATCATCACCATTTTGTTGGGCCGTCAAAAATCAGGAAAAGGAATAGGTCCTGATTTCTGGATTTCGTTAGCTCTAAGCTTGATCGTCATAGTTAGTTCCATCTTCAGCGTTGCGCCGAGAGATTCACTGGAACGAGCCTATGTCATTCTATCCGCAGGGTTGGCAGGTTACTGGTGCTCTAAATTTCTACTAAATGAACCAAATTTCCAAACAATATTTCAATGGCTGGTGAATGGTTTACTTCTCTGTGTAATCTTTCTGGCGCTGCTGGGGCTTTATCTTACCGGTAAGCCACATGAGTTTATTGACGGACACTGGCATCCAGTGGGATCAAGGCTGCTATTGATGTCATTCGCTCCCTTGTCGCTGTTATTGGGAGATGTGCGGCGTAGCCGGATTGTTGGCGGGATAATATTGCTGATAGACCTCGTTGCAATTTACATAGTGGGACGATACGCCTTCATGGAATCGATCCTGCTCATTCCCGCAATACTCTGTATCGTTGCGTTTTTTCTATTCAAATGGACAAGAATTACACGCAAGATACTTGCTGTAATTTTGGCGATAACAGTATCTGCGGGTATTTTTTTCGCGTATATTAATCCTAAAAATTTGGATCTAGACCACATCTCTGTGTCCTACAGAATTGAAAGTTTGTTTTTTTCCATTGATATAGCTTCCAAACATCCATGGTTAGGAAACGGATTGTGGGCCCCAAGAATCTCTTCACTTAAAGATTACACACTTCATTACCCATACTTGTCCAAGGATCAATTTTCCAAATGGGTAATAGACTACAGGACTTCGGAAGATCTGTATTTAACTTTTCTTGCGGATTTGGGGGTCCTGTTTTTCATTCTGTATTTCGGTAGTGTCTTGTACATACTGGTGAATTTCCTTAGATTAAGTCGGAAGCAAACATCATGGAGTGTGTTTCATCCTGTGGCCATTTTTCTGCCGTTGATAGCTGAGTGCCTGAGATTTTTAGTTTTGGATGATTTATTCCATCCTCAGAGCAGTTGGTTTTTTCATATTTTATTGGGTCTTGCAGTAATGAGAAGAATACAAAAATGAGTGTCTTTTTTCGCATGGCTAGCTGCTCCTGGGGGCTCTTCCGTTGAAGTCACGGTGGAGCTGCGTAGTATTGTTGTTGTTGATCTGGACGGTTGTTATATACATCGTCAACCCTGTTGGAGAGTTCATGATCAACGACGACTTCGCTTTTACAAAGGCCCTGGATACGCTCAGGAGTCACGGGATTTTAGGGCCCACATGGATGGGCCCCCAAGGCGAGGGTGGCGGCCCGGCTCTTATCACCCATTTACTTTGGGGCTTTCTTTTTTCTGAGATTTTCGGACACTCCATAACCGTTTTAAGGTTTTCTGTTCTCACCTTGTCCGTTGTGGGCTCACTGGCTTTTTTCTATCTTCTCAAGACCACAAAAGCGGGAGATTGGGTATCATTCTGGGGAACTCTGACCTTGATGTTCAATCCATTGTATTTCTCTCAATCTTTTACATATATGAC
>JACWAG010000355.1 GCA_014874425.1 Syntrophaceae bacterium
CGCTATGGGAGCGTCAAAAGGGTTTCCAGCATACCCACCCATGGAAAACACTCCCGGCTGACCCTGGACAATATCCGGGAGGCCATAATTCCCGAGAGATGAAACTCCCTTATTTTCTATTACACTTATAGCAGACGGAACTGTTGCAAGGTTCTGTGTGCGACCCGATTCTGAAACCACCTCGGACCGAGTAGGAGCATAATCGGAAAATGATTGGCCTGACGGTATGGGATCTCCGTATCCGAAACCTTCCTCTGATCTCGCGCCTCTGGCTGAACCACTTGCAGATGGAGCCTGGACCTGAACGCTGGGCAATTGCTCCGAAGGAACGGTAGCAGCATCCTGCGCAAAGCTCTGGTCAAGTGTCAACAGGCTCAGGAATAAAGCCATGACCACTCTGATTAAAGTTCCTGAACTATATTTATATTTGATTCTCATGAAACAATTTCTCCATTACGTCGAGACTGACGCCAAACTAAGGCCTGACTGGTCGACCGCATGAGTAGGGACCGTTGGGGCCGTCCTGGAAGAGGTCTCCAAACCAACGGTCGTCCCGGACTATGGCCCCGGGTATATTAACAATTCCTTGCAAGAGATTATTGGGCTCTGCAGCCGGAAATCTATGCTCCTGGACTAATTGAGGCGGCATTTGAGGGCCGCAACCGGTCATTGTAGCCTGACGAGGCAGTGGGCCTACAACCGGACCCGATGGAGCGCAAGCAGCCGGTTGAACGCGACATGCTGAAACGGGAGGAGTTGGACAGAACCCTGATGGCATTGGATTCCCACGGCAAGGATATGGAGTTCCAACACACGCTGGTGCGCATGGTTTTGGTCGATTTACCGGTATAACCGCCTCAATAACCTTGAACGGCAAACGAATAGTGGCCTTGAGCAGCCCGACAGCATTGATCACAATGCTTCTGACAGGACCTTCTTCCCGGTAAGTTAAGGGGACTAGCCGCGGGCCGCATGGCGCAACTTTAACAGGGGCCGGAACTTGCCGATATTGCGCCGGAAAATTTTGACAGGCGCCGGGTTCAGCCGGACCTCGTGGCGAGGGGACAGGAGCGCAACATGACGGCGGATAAGGTTGGCAGCCCTGAGGTGGACCGTCCGCCAAAGATTCCGTAAGGCAGCAGGCAAACGTGAGAAACAACATACCTGTGATCAAACTTATGTGTGAACTGGACATTTAGACCTCCAAATCAGAAAATAAAATCGTTGCGGCGTTAACATATGGATATAACGGTGGTTTTTATCTAACCCCTCGAAAAACAGTTCTTCTGTGTCGGGATCAAGAATGATTTGGAGATCAGTCGGTGAACCCGAGCGCGAGCTAACATTAGACTTGACTTGATTAGGTAGAGGTAGGAAGATAGTGGGAAAGGGAAACCCTAACCATTTCCCACCAGCCTTGGGTTCCGTTGCAGCGGAACTCGAGGCGCCCAACCTCATCTTTTTGTCAAACAAGAAAGCCCTTACACCGGAGCGGCGCAAGGGCTTGACGTAATTCTACATCCCCTTGCCTGCCCGCGCAGGTTTTTTTAGGGTCCAGAAAATACCCAGGTATTCTGGCTTCCGATTCAACCTACTTGCCGCGCCTTCCCGGAAAACTTTCCAGTGGTTTATATGCGGGTTTCGTCCTCGGTCACAGATGCGGGGCAGCAACGGATTCTCACCGTTTTCCCCAAGGTATTTCTGTCAAAATCTTAATTTATACTATACTGCGCTTATCTTAAATCTTTGATTTGCTAGATGTCAACATTTTTTTGAAAAAATGGCACGATGTTGTCACGGCAAAGTCTCACGCTGAGAATTCATCCCCAATCCCAACCTTGAAGCGGCTAAATGATCACCAAACCTCTGTGACTCGATCCTTGACGACACCGACCAAGGGTATTATGTTATTCCAAGTTGTAGCACCCTCAACTCGGGGGTATATTATGATTTCAAAACCATCTTTGAGAAGGAGCGCAATTCTCCTGTCAATAACTTTTATTCCCATCCTCTGGACAAGGTATAGGAATACCAAGAAATTATGAGACAACGGTTTAATACCAACAGAAATCTGATTGCATGAAAAAAGTTGTTCATTTAGGAAAGGTAATAGCGCATGTCATCACAGAACATTTTAGACAAAGAATCTTGGAAAGAAGCGGTCAAATTTCATGGCCACATGTGTCCAGGGCTATCTATTGGCTACAGGGCGGCAGTCGCGGGTTTGGAACAACTGCAAAACTGCCGCTCCGCTGATGAAGAAATTGTGACCATTGTTGAAACTAACGCCTGCGGCGCGGACGCTGTGCAGTGCCTAACGGGTTGCACTTTCGGAAAGGGTAACCTGATCTTCAAGGATCACGGAAAACAGGTTTTTACCTTCGTTTCTCGCGACACGGGCAAGGGCGCGCGTGTCTCGCTTAAACCCGGTATCATAGAACTTGATGAGAGGCACCTTCAACTGATCGAGCTAATGAGATCCGAGGAGGCCACCGATCAGGAAATCGAAGAATTCTGGCTAATACACCACAAGAAGAGTGTTTCCATCCTTGAAAAGGACATTGACGAACTCTTTGATATTCGAGAGGTAAACATAACCCTCCCGCCCAAGGCGAAAATTGAACCTTCAGTGATTTGCGACGAGTGTGGGGAACCAACGATGGCCTCCAAACTTACGGAAATTGATAGCGGGCGGTTATGCCCGGAGTGCGAAGCCCAAATTAACGGATGTAGTTAGGTGAGTCATC
>JACWAG010000356.1 GCA_014874425.1 Syntrophaceae bacterium
ATGCAAAAACATTTCACTCTTGGATATCCTCGCCTCCAGAACCTGGACTTTGGGAAGAACAAAGAAGGCCCCATAAAGCGCCAAGGCAATAAGAGCTACTAAGTTGAAAATCTGAAGTATCCAGATTCCAACTACGGCCGAACCACCTCTGTTTTCGAGTTCTTTTGAAGGACCAACCTTCTCGATAGAAGTCGTTGGCTTAGACGCCTGCGGCGCTTCAGCCACATGTGAGGTGGAAGGAGCGGCTGTTTTAGCCGAGGGCTTAAGATCCTGTTCCTGGACCGAAGTTGAAGCGCCATGTCCTGATCCAACAGCAGACGATTCTGTGGTAGTCTTTATAGGGATCTTAATGGATTCCCGGACCTTGTCTCCCTGAAATATTTTTAACACAACTTCTTTGCCGTTCAGGTTTGCGAGTCGAACTGGATCGGGGTCAGGAATGAGAACTATAAAAATACCTGAATCCGCCGTAATCTTGAATTTGCCCCAAATCTCTCTCGGCACTTTAGTCTGTTCGGGTTTTCTGACAATTTGAGTATAAAGCAGGTCTTTCTCCGGTATCTCCACTCCAAGAGTCTGATCCAATCCCGATCGATTATCGACATTTATGATCTCGCCCTTTTTGATGTTATTTTCGTTGAAGGTTATCGATGTCTTGTCTACATTGATGGAGATGTCCCTACCAGCTCCCAATTTGACGGCGCCTTCGGACTCTGTTGCCCCCTCCTTGGGAACCAATGGTTGCTGGTCGAGGTACATGGAAAACAAGTCTGAAAATTGTTTGCCGGCAAAGAGATTGCGGGCGCTCTTGTCAACGAGCTTCATTCCGATGGATCTCGTAACGGATTCTTCGAACTTCAGCTTGTTCGGATCATAAGTAGGACCTGCAAATGGAACAGGTTTTGTTGGTCGATTGTCCGACGCGATCCATTCAACGTTTACGGAACTAATATTGCGGATCAACGCCGGGCTTTTCCTATTAAGAACAAGAGCGAATGACTTGAACTTTTCGCGTGGATCAACTTTTGTAATGAGGATTTCTTTTTTCCCGACTTCAACGGAAACCTTGGGGACAAAAGCTCCCTTAGGATCTTTTATTCCATATAATGTCGCAAAGCTAAAATCCGGGATGAACGCGAAACAGGCGATGATTAAAACCATGATCGACAAACGTATTTGCAGCTTCGAACACATATTACGTTTTCCTAAAGCTTTTACTTAGTTAAGAGCGTGGCCAATTCTACAAAAAATAAAAGCTTTTCTAGCGTTTGGCGATTTTATCAGGGGATGGTAGGAAAATCAATTAATAAGTTTGAAGCGTGGGGCCCCGTTCTCTTATAATGGTTATTGTAGCAGAATAGGCATTGGACGCTGCGACTATTTTACAGAGGATTTTGTTTATGAATAGATTTTGCGAATGTGTTTCACGGAAGTCGTCGGATATACCCCCATTTCTGGTCATGGACGTCCTTGAAGAAGCCCTCAGGATGTCCAGAACGGGGGAGGAAGTCATTCATCTTGAAGTTGGAGAACCCGATTTCGATACTCCTTCAAATATTGTTGAGGCTGGAGTCAAGGCCCTGAGACAGGGTAGGACTCATTATACTTCGAGTGTCGGAATTGCTGAGCTGCGTCACGCGATATCGGCCCACCACAAACGTATGTACAATGTTGATGTCAATCCGGACAATGTAATAATCACGTCCGGCTCGTCACCTGCTATATTTCTTACACTAGCCTCAATCCTGGACCCTGGTGATGAAGTCATTCTCTCTGACCCTCATTACGCGTGTTATCCAAATTTCGTGAATTTCCTGGGAGCGGTTCCCACATTTGTGCCTGTGCATCCTGAGGATGGTTTTGAACTAAACCCCGGCGCAGTTAAGAAGGCGATTTCAAAACGGACCAAGGCCATCATGATCAACTCGCCATCGAACCCTACCGGCACATTAACAACTCCTGAAAACATGAAGACGCTCGCGAATCTGGGCGTGCCGATTATCTCCGATGAAATTTATCACGGGCTCGTCTACGAAGGTCAGGAGCATTCAATTTTAGAATTTACAGACAATGCGTTTGTTTTGAACGGCTTTTCGAAGTTATACGCTATGACCGGCTGGAGACTTGGTTACGTTATCAGTCGTCCTGAATGCGTGAGACCAATTCAAAAAATGAGCCAGAATTTCTTCATCAGCGCTGCTGACTTTATCCAGTATGCAGGAGTAGAAGCGCTTACGAACTCTTCAGAACAAACATTGGAGATGAAACGAATATTTAATGAACGCAGAAAAGTCATGCTGAAACGCCTACGTGAAATCGGATTTGAGATAAGGCATGATCCAGTGGGGGCTTTCTACATATTGTGTGACGCTCGAAAATTTTCAAAGAACTCTTATGAATTTACTTTTGAAATACTTCACGAGGCCCGTGTCGGTGTCGCCCCAGGAATAGACTTTGGAGAAAACGCTGAGGGTTTTATTCGCTTTTCTTATACAAACTCGATGGAAAACATAGTTAAGGGTCTTGATCGCATCGAAAACTATCTGCATAGACGGCTCAGATCTTGAGAGACCGTAGAATTTTTGTTACACACGGTGAAATATGCGATGGAAAGATTTTATTTTCCGAAGCGAACTCGCACTACCTAAAAAGGGTACTCCATGTCAAACCCGGCGAACGTGTGACAGCGCTCGACGGGGCGCATCTCTATGACGTGCTCCTTGAGCTAGACTGTAGAAACACATTAATTGGAAACATACGTAGTTCAACCCAGGATGCTTTCGCATTCCCCGTGAAGGTTGATCTGGCTTTTGGGTGTATAAGACCGGGGCCGACAGAGGAAATCATACGGCATTGTACGGAGTTAGGGGTTGATTCGTTTTTCCCTTTGCTTTTTGAACGATCCAATAGACGTCCCGATTCAGCGCGGACTCGATGGCTCAAGATCGCGTCATCGGCTTGCGCCCAATCGGGCCGATCGATAATTCCGGCGCTCAATGAGCCAATGGGCCTTGAACAGTTCCTGGGCGGAGTTAGTATGGATTCTTGTCTCATTTATTTCGCTCTCGATGAGGAAATTCCCCCACTCGGAGTAGTCTTAGACTCTCGTAACCCGAAAAGGGCGACTTTCGTGATCGGGCCTGAGGGAGGGCTTACTTTCCAGGAAGAAGCACGGCTCGCCGCGGCCGGGTTTGTTCCAGCGTTACTCGGTCCGACCACCTTGAGAACTGAAACAGCGGCTATTGTGGCTGTGGGGATAATAATGGGTTGGGGATTGGCGCACACACAAGATTCGGTATGACTGGTTTTCTTATTTCTTTTGTCTCCAAATAGGGGGCTTGCATATTTTCAATTCGTTGACCCCCATGACACTTAGTGCTATTTTGTTTAAACGTGATATTTTAATTTTTTCGTATAGTCACTGAACGTTTTTTAAAAAATGACCAATTGATAAAAAGAATTTTGATTTTATGAACACAATGATTTATGAACTCCACACAGAGGTAATGGATGGCGACAAGGGATATCGACAAGACTATTGATTTTTTGGAATTTTCGCCAAAACCACACTATACGTCACTTCCGTCTTTTCCAGATAATAAGACAATAGCCACGGCTCTCCCTGAAATATCCTGGACAATAGAACAATTTGGAAAGACGGGCTTTGGTCCCTGGATCGCTTTCACCCTTGAAAATCCCGATGAAATCTGGGACCTCATGAATTTTCCTGAGGACCTGGATCGTAAGGTATTACTTTACCTTAGCTTCTTTGGAGATTCCAACAAAGTTCCCGCTTTTTGCGTTGAGGTCAATTGGTTGGAAGAAGGGCTGGAAGTCAACAACTTTGTTCTTTTGACAGAAACAAAGAAACTGGAAAGTCTTAGAACTGGGAATTTGGTTTTCAGCGCCCATCGTGAGTGGGAGCGCGAAAAGCTTGTTCGAAGCCTGAACGACGCCGCTCTAATGAAGTACGATGAAGACCGCCTCCAGGAGGCCCACGAGCTGATTAATCAAGCTATTCACTTGAGTAGCGTTGGTCGGGCCTACCTGTTTAACAATCGCGGACTGATATGCTGGAAACTTGGGCTGATTGATCAGGCAAAACAGGATTTCCTGGCGTCTATAAACCTCGATGGAGACAACGGGGACCCTTACTTCAACCTCGGCCTTATCTATTTGGATGATTCTGATTACGAAAAGGCGCTTCATTACTTGGACAGAGCCGTGGAACTGGACCCCGAGGACAGTCAGTTCCTTGCCGAATTGGGGCATCTTTATCTGGAACTGGATCGGGAAAAGGAGGCGCTCAGACTTTTTGAAAAAGCGTTTACCAATGATCCTGATGACGCTCAGGTTGATTTTCACCTTGGCCATTATTTTCTATATAAGAAGCGTGAACCTCGAAGCGCTGTAAAATACTACAACCGTGGGTTAAAAAAGGACCCTTCGGATCAATTTGCTCTAGCGGATTACGCAGTGGCCCACCTGATCCTTGGCAACAAGAGGAAGTCTTTGCAGGTGCGGAAAACCATTGAAGGATCCAACAACCTGGCCCCTTATACGGTTAGTCGGCTTGTTTATTTAAATCTGCAAATGGGATACTATGATGATGCGCTTGATTATTATGAAAAGGCCCTGGTTGACAAGGAACCCTTTGAACCTGAATGGCTACACTACAACGCGGCGCTGATTTATGCCCGTACAGGAAGATATAAACAGGCCCTTGCCGTTTTGAATCTCGCTGTGCAGGTCGGCGGCGCGGAGGTAATAGAAAAGGCCCTTTCTGATGTCGCCCTGCAAAGGCTGAAGAAAACTCCCCTGTTTAGGAAACTCGTCAGGATGTCCAACAAGAGGCAGGACGGTTAAATCGCGAAGACATATATTTTGTTTCCCCGAAGACAACGTTCTCCGGAAAATGGTTTTCCCCTTATCGTTAGCCACACGACACCCTTCCCCAGCAATTATTACGTTTCTGAACGACAAGGGAGTCTCGTTGAGCTGTGTTCATGAATTGACTTGGCTCCTTTGTTGACAACCAATCTTCAGTTATAGCCAGCCATGTTTTAGGAGACTTGATGGAACGATTTCAGCACGGACAGGATCAAAACCCCATAAAAGAGCTGCAACGCAACTTGGAAGAATATAGAAAAAGGCTCAACAATTTCATGAAGGGCTGGGGAATATGGGCCACAGGCGCAATTGTTGTCAGCTTGTATATTCTGTCCGGTTTTTACGTGGTCGGCCCTGGAGAAAAGGGCGTGGCATTGCTTTTCGGCAAGGAGTATTCAATTACCGATCCTGGTCTACGTTACAGGCTTCCTAAACCTTTTATGAAACAAATCGTGGTCGATGTGAGCAAAATAAGGCGCGCCGAGATAGGCTTCCGAAGCGATGGGACCAGGACCCGCTCCGTCCCGGCTGAAGCCCTGATGCTTACCGGAGACGAAAACATTGTAGATGTTCAGTTGTTCGTCCAATACATGGTTCAGGACCCGATTAAATTTCTTTTTGGAGCTGAAGCCCCTGAGAATACTCTTAGAGTTTCAGCCGAAGTGGCGCTAAGAGGCATAGTGGGTGAAAACACAATTGATTACACAATGACCAAAGGCAGGATGGAGATACAGAAAAAAGTGGAAGTGTATCTCCAGAAATTGCTCGACAACTATGATACTGGATTGCAGGTGACCCAAGCTCGATTACTGGCTGTAGACCCACCTTCACAGGTCCAGGAGGCGTTCCATGATGTCGTGCGAGCATGGGAAGACAGGGAGCGGCTCATAAAGGAGGCTGACGGCTATTCCGAAGACATTATTCCCAAGGCGAGGGGAAACGCCCAACAGGAAATCCGACAGGCTGAAGCCTATAAGGTGGAACGGGTAATTCGAGCGCAGGGTGACGCTCAGCGTTTTTCCCTGGTGCTTGGTGAGTATATGAAAGCGCCTGCGGTTACCAGAGAAAGATTGTATTTGGAATCTGCCGAGAAATTCCTGTCATCTGCCAGAAAATTTATCACTCAAGGCCCTGATTCCAAGCTTATTCCTCTCCTTAATATAGCCGACACGGATAAGGTTTTTCAAATTCCGACTGTTTCTAACACCGAGCAGGGCGTAAGTGAGAAGCAGAAAGGCCAATAAAGATAATGCTTAAGCCAATTTTGATATTATTAGTAATTGCGTTAGTGGCCCTTCAGTCCATGTTTGTTGTCCAGGAATGGGAACAATGCGTCATATTGGAATTCGGGAAACCGGTTCGAATAATCAAGGATCCAGGCCTTTATTTTAAAATTCCCCTAGTCCAGGATCTCATCATTTTGGAAAAACGAATTTTGGCTGCTGAGGCTAGACCCGCAGAATACATAACTCTGGATAAAAAGCGCCTTACGGTAGACACCGTGTCCAGGTGGAAGATTGAAGAGCCTTTGGTGTTTTTCCAGACTGTCAGGAATTGTTCGGGAGCTATAGCCAGATTGAACGATATTGTCTTCGCACGCCTGCGGCAAGAAATGGCAAACAACAATTTCAAGGAATTTATTAGAGAAGAACAAGAAGGAATTATGAAGCAGGTGACCAGCGGAACAGAGGAACAGGCGCTCCGTTTCGGAATCAGGGTCATCGACGTCCGAATTAGGCGTGTTGATCTGCCGGAGGAAGTCCAAAACAGCGTATTTGCAAGAATGAAGGCGGAACGGGAGAGAATTGCCAAGAAATACAGGGCGGAAGGAGATGAACAGGCAAGCGAAATCAGAGCGGACGCAGACAAAAGGAAGGACATAATTCTTGCGGAAGCCTATAGACAGTCTCAGACCCTTAAAGGAGAAGGCGAAGCGGAGTCCGCTAAAATTTATGCTGAAGCATACGGTAAAGATAAGGACTTTTTTAGGTTTGTTCGAAGTATGGAAG
>JACWAG010000357.1 GCA_014874425.1 Syntrophaceae bacterium
ATATAAATCCTGCCCTTTCACAAAAATTCTAAAGGGCATTTAATCTTTTTTTTTCATCTCGTTCCAAGCGGCGTCCAGGGCTCGGTCCAGTTTCTTGCCTGTTTTTCTGGCAGCTTCAAGTAAGGACCCTAAACGGGTTTTCAAGACTCCAGTTAATTCATCTGAATGGTCTTGCGCCTGCTTTACGCGCTCCTCCCCTATTCTACCAAAAGCCGTCCACTTTTTATCAAGAAGTTCTTTTGCCTGATTCAGACACAGCCCTACGGTATCCTTGCTAAGGGCCCCCAATTTTTTTAGTTTTAGTTTAAGATCATTTATGAAGTTGTCCCAATCCAGGTTTCTTTCGCGATCCAGAATCTCCCAAGCGTCTTTGATCTTGGCCGAGGCTGTCTCTATGTCAGCAACGGCCATTTTCCCTGATCGTTTTAAATTTGTCGCCGTCTTGTCCACAGCAGCCAAGAATTCTTCCCTCGATGCGCCCCAACTATTTTTCAAGAAAACCCTTATTTCGCCCAACATAAAAACACCAATTGTTCCGATGTTTCCAATTAGCTCAGTTATGGAATCTCTTACGTCCGGTGTTTTCTTTTCCATGAAGGCCTCCACAAAGTTTCGTAAGTATAGTCAACAATATTGACACCGTATATAAGCATTTCGATTCATTGGATTTACAATGCCCCAAAAATACATTTTTTAGAATTACTACGAGAGGCTCCATAGCGCAACAAATTTGATTTTATACCCTTTGAGCATAACCCTGTTCATATCCATCAACTCAAATCAAATATAAACCGTGACTTTTTTCACGAATTTATTATAATTTATTAACTTAATGACTCGATTCTATTTTCCTCAATCGAAACATAGAATCATTCTCGTGAACAGGTGGTGGAAAAGTTATGGAATCAGATTCTGAGATCAAGCAGTTGGAAGACATAAAAGGCGTGCCTATTTTTGAACAGGTCGAATACAAAGACCTGTTGGAAATTCACTTGCTGGATGAAGCCATAATTATTTGCGAAGAGGCTCCCAATCCAAAAGCAGCGTCTATTGAGATCGTTCCATCTTGCGGGCGACAACTTGGTCCGGAACCGCCTGACCGGGATATTGGAACCGCTGGGCTCGCTCGTGAGTTCTCAACATCCACGGCCGATTTTGGAAGAATGATCCAGGCATCCCAGATTTTCCCAACACCTTTGATACCTATGGGCCTCGCCATAATAGCCCTAATTATAGCGACTACCTTTGGGCACGCTTAACCGCTGATTTCACTCTAGTTGACGGTTCCAGGATTCTGACCGGTTCTTGACATATCCGAATGTTATTGGTAAAAAAAGCGGAGCGTCGTGACTGACTCATCGATCCTTATCATTAAACCGAAGATTCGCGCGAACGGAACGGTCAAATTTCGCATTCGGGAATCCTAATTTGTGGAGAAGCCGTATGCTTGAAAATGAGCGTCTGACCTTTAGGCTGGCGTATAATAACATTTTGACCGTTTTGAGACATTTTATAACAAGGGAGGAATGTCCTCGTGAAAGTTCTTGTATCGGACAATCTATCTGAATTGGGTGTTCAAATTTTTAGGGATGCGCCCGGTATTGAAGTTGATGTAAAAGTGGGTTTAAGTCCCGAAGAACTTCTCGCGACTATCCCGGAATACCACGGTTTGGTGGTTCGTGGGGCCACCAAGGTTACCGCCGAAGTAATTGCGGCTGCCAATAACCTGAAAGTGGTTGGTCGCGCAGGGACAGGCCTTGACAATGTGGATATCCGCGCTGCGTCCAAACGTGGCATTGTTGTCATGAATACTCCCGGTGGAAACAGCGTAACCACAGCGGAACATACTGTCTCGATGATGATGTCCCTGGTCCGAAACATACCCCAAGCCAATGCGTCAATGAAGCAGGGAAAATGGGAAAAGAAGCAATTTTCAGGATCTGAGATTTTCAATAAGGTCCTTGGTGTTGTCGGGCTCGGAAAAATTGGCGCCATTGTGGCGGACCGGGCCATGGGACTAGGAATGAAGGTAATGGCCTACGATCCATTTCTGTCTGTTGATCAGGCAAAACAAATGGGTGTTAAGCTTGGCTCGGTAGATGAAGTTTTCAGGGAATCGGACTTTATTACCTTTCATGTTCCACTTACTGATGAAACACGTGGTTTGGTAAACGCTAAAAATATCGCAAAGATGAAGAACGGCGTCAGAATCGTGAACTGTTCACGTGGCCCGGTCGTGAATGAAGAAGATCTTGCGGACGCCATTGAATCCGGCAAGGTCGCAGGGGCGGCCCTTGATGTATATATAAAGGAGCCTCCCGGTCTGACCCGGCTGATTCAACTTGATCGAGTCATATGTACCCCACATTTAGGGGCTTCAACCAGGGAAGCGCAGGACAATGTCGCTATCGCAGTAGCGAATCAAATTAGGGACTATCTTCTGGATGGTACTATTCAGAACGCTGTTAACGCGCCTGCTGTCTCCGGCGAAGCTCTTGAAAATCTTAAACCTTACCTGGAACTGGGGCAACGCTTAGGCCTATTCCTGGGCGCCTTGGTTCAGACCGGAATTAAAACAGTTGAAGCGCAGTATTCCGGCGCTGTGCTTGACATGGAGCTTAAACCAATTACGACTTGTTTCCTGACCGGGTTGCTCACACCTATAATGATGGACGATGTCAATCAGGTAAATGCGCCAATGGTTGCTGAGGAAAGAGGCATACTCGTCTCGGAGACAAAAGTGAGCCGATCAGAAAATTTCATTTCCTTATTGCGGTTCAAAGTTGTCACACAGAATCGCGAGCACGTTGTCGAGGGAACTCTTTTCGGCAAATCTGAACCACGAATGGTAAGGTATGGGCATTTCCGTGGAGAATTTGACGTATCAGGAGAGTTGATATTAATCCACGGAATGGACCAGCCGGGACTCATCGGTCAGGTTGGGGCCACATTGGGAAATCATGGAATTAATATTTCCCATTTCCAATTCGCCCGTTATGCGCCCGGAGGAGAAGCGCTGCTTTTTCTGACAACCGACACTAAGGCTGGGGATGACGTTCTGAATGACCTTCAAGCTGTGAGTCATGTAGTGTCAGTTCGACGTATTACAATCTAACCAAGTGAACTTACGATTGGCCCACCCGGTCTTAATACCGGGGACAAGGACGCAGCGCAGTCCCAATCTTTAAGGGCGGGTCCCAATAGTCGTTATAGGTCCTAAAAATGTTGACAGTAAAAGACATTAGTAGATTAGATTTACCCAAACAGGACAACTATGAGAGGGCCCTGGCGATTGGACTTGAAAAATTCAACAGGAAAGATCCCGCTTGGATAGCCAAAAAGGCAGGGGCGACAATTTGCGATGGAAATCTGGTCACGCCTCATCTGAACATGAACATCCTTTTGAACCTTGAGTCCAAGAAATTCGCAATATCCGAAACCGGTGAGGAAGCTCCCATCTGGCTATCTATACTCTGTATGCATTATTTGAATTCCGCTGAGGGTAGCAAACCAACAGGAAAGCTTAAACATTTTCGAGAATTCAAGGATGGGGCGTTTTATGAGCCGGCTTTCAATCGACGAACAAAAGAGATTCTGATAGCCGTCTTTGGCCAGGATCCTTCTCCGATGATAGAAGCCGGCCAAATTCTTAATGGAAAACGCCTCGACAGTGGTGACGCCGCCATCGAGCTTCCATATTTCCCTTTTGTTCCGATTACTTGTGTGGTCTGGAAAGGGGACGACGAATTCCCTCCAGAGGCGAGTGTGTTGTTTGACGAGACGGCTGGGCTCTATTTTAGCGCTGAAGATATGGCGGTCGCAGCGCAGATGGCCGTCCTGGAATTGATGAGACGCGCCAAACGATAAATCACGACTGTGTCGATTTTTATTTTCAGAATTGTCTGATTTGCTCGAATTGACTTTGAGGTTGCCATGAAAATTGCTGTGTCAGGAAAAGGAGGAGTAGGCAAAACCACTTTGAGCAGCCTACTTGCCAGGTACTGGGCAAGAAAGGGTTTTCGGGTCTTGGCCGTTGACGCTGACCCGGACGCAAACCTTGGGTCCGCTCTGGGTATTGATACATCGGGAATAACCCCTATCGCCAAAATGGAAGATCTTATTTATGAACGTACTGAGAGCAAAAAGGGGACCGTCGGGGGATTCTTCAAGATGAACCCTAAAGTAGACGATTTACCGGAAGCTCTTGGGCGCGAAAAAGATGGCGTAAGACTGCTTATAATGGGTACCGTAAAAAAAGGCGGTGGTGGCTGTATATGCCCGGAAAGCGTTCTGCTAAAAGCGCTGATCAGCCATTTGGTGCTTTACGAAAAAGACCTTGTCATTATGGATATGGAGGCGGGCATCGAACATTTGGGCCGCGGGACCGCACAGGGGGTGGACAGCCTTATCATAGTTGTGGAACCCGGTCAAAGGAGCATAGAAACTGCAGTAAAAGTGCGTAGTCTTACTCAGGATATAGGACTGACCAGGGTCTCCGCTGTGGGAAGCAAAGTACGTAATCCGGGGCAGGAAACATTCTTAAAAGAACATTTGGGGGAAATTCCGTTAATTGGTATTATACCATTCTCCGAGGAAATTGCTCGAGCGGATCTCGAGGACCGCCCACCTTCTCTCGATGATCCGACGCTATTCCCGGCAATTGAAAAGATAGCTTCCACTATCGAAAGTAATTCTCGAAAATAGCGGACACACATCCTGGTTGGATGGTATATATTTCCAGATTAGCTCAAGTTTATTTAGGGAACGCTTTATCATCGTATGTCGTTGTCCTAAGCGGTAGACAATAATTAAGCAAGAGTTCTCGACCCGATAATTATAGGCCGTGTGGTGGCTAACACGGCCCGCAACGACCATATAAGCTAAAAAACTCTAAGGAGGATCGCATGTCAGCCAAGATTATTAGCGGCAATGAAGTTTCTAAACAACTAAAGGACGAGATGAAGGAAGAAGTGGTAAAACTTAAAGCTCAGGGTTTGGAACCATGTCTCTCCGTTATACTGGTCGGTGAGGACCCTGCTTCAAAGGTGTATGTTCTTAATAAGAAAAAGGCATGCGAGTATATAGGGATCAAGTCCCTCGAAACGAGACTCCCTGCGACTACCACCACAGAAGAATTGGTTAAAGTCATTGAGGGCTACAACAACGACAAAACCGTTCACGGCATTCTCTGTCAGTTGCCTTTACCCAAACATATCCCTGAAGCCAAAATCTTACGTTCAATACTGCCGGAAAAAGACGTAGATTGTTTCCACCCATTTAACGTGGGACTTATCAGCATTGGTGAAGTAAGGTTCCTTCCCTGCACGCCGGCCGGTGTCATCGAACTCATAAAAAGGGGTGGATTTGAAACCGCGGGTAAAGATGTCGTCATCTTGGGAAGAAGCAATATCGTTGGTAGACCACTTTCCAACATGCTTGACCAGAGGGACATGAACGCTACTGTCACAATGTGTCATACAAAAACCAAAAACCTCAAGGAACGTTGTGCCGCTGCTGATATAGTTATCGGCGCTATTGGCCGTCCTGAATACGTGAAAGCGGATATGGTAAAAGAAGGCGCTGTTGTAATTGACGTTGGCATTAACAGAGTAGACGCTCCAGGGACCGAAAAGGGTTTCAAATTAGTCGGAGACGTTGCGTTTGACGAAGTTAAGGAAAAAGCGGCCGCTATCACCCCTGTTCCTGGCGGAGTCGGGCCAATGACCATCGCAATGCTCATGAAGAACACTCTGACAGCGGCAAAAGAGGCTTTTTTCAAGAAATAGTCAATTGCGCCACCCAAAAGAAAACAGCCAAATAGTAGAGGGTTTACGCCAATTCCCGTTCCAATTGGCAAATTAACGCTGGCTTGTGGACGGGGTACCATATCATGACAGTTAAGGTGAAATCGCATGAAAGCCCTCTATACCAAGGACTAGGCACCGGACAGGGTCGGTTTATATGTGCGACCCGTCCTGTGTCTTCAATTGGCGAACCCCAGCGAAACAAGGCTTCTTAGAATTTCATCAAGACTGTCGAACCAATAATTTTACGTTGTCAGAATAGTGATTGAGTAGGAAACGGGCCTTCTCCACATCCCTGGCGATCTGCGATTTCAGTTCGTCAACTGAACCGAACGTGCATTCAGGCCTCAATCGTTCGATGAAGAAAAGCTTGATGGTAGACCCGTAAAGCTCATCTGAGAAGTCTAGTAGGTGGGCTTCAAATGAAGTCTTGCGATCATGAAACGTAGGATTCTTCCCGATGTTCATAACCGCTTGATGGACCTGGTTTTGGAATTGGCAAAATACAGCGTAGACACCATCAGGAGGTATCAATTTTCTGTCCGGTTTTATGTTTGCGGTAGGATAGCCCAATCCCTTGCCCCTGCTGTGTCCGTGGATGACATTACCCTGAACAAAAAACGGCCGTCCCAGCATCTCGTTGGCTTCAGAGATCCTGCCACTTAAAAGAAGTTTGCGGATCAACGTGGAAGAGACAACCTCCCCCCTGACTTTAACCGAAGGCACAACATGAACCGAAAAACCCCGCTCCTGTCCCATCCTCTTTAATTGCGCCGGAGTGCCGGACCTACCACTGCCAAACCGATAGTTCTCGCCTACAAACAGATTCCTGATTGCCAATTCTTCGACGAGCGTATTCTCGACAAAATCTTCCGGGGTTTGACGGGCAAATTCTTTTGTAAATTCCGCAAGGACTAGGACGTCCATGCCGAGAGACTCCAGTAGATCCGCCTTTTCTTCAGCAGTGGTGATTTGCGGAATTTCCGGAGCCTGGTTCAAAACCAATCGGGGATGAGGATCAAATGTGTAAACTACAGCTTCCCGCCCCTTGCTGTGAGCGGTATCCACGGTTCTCTTCAGAATTTCCTGGTGTCCTAAATGGACCCCGTCGAAATTACCCAGAGCTACTGATGGTTTAGTAAAAGTCTGAAAGATTTTTTCGCGAACGCGAATGATTTCCATAGTCAATGTCCAGAGCCTAACGCCATCCTTTTAAAGGCCAATCCGGAATTCACACCCAAAGGGACCGGCGCTTCAGCAAGTCACTTAGGCGTACATCATCACGAAGAGCCCGCTATCTGCCCTTAGTGAGAGAGAACTTAAATATTTTAAGCTTCAGATGAAAAACCGGCAGAGGCGTTGGAGTGGATCTCATTCGACGAATGTTCCAATTCCGCTATTTTTGAATTCTTTTGCTCCAAATCATTCTGCAGTCGCTGATTCTCGGATTCTAAATCACTAATTCTCTTGTTGAGACCTTTTACTTCGTCGTGATGTCCTCTGTCTGTCTTGATCATACGACGGCGTTCCCCGACCCATTTCAGTTGAGTTATAAAGTCACCTAGCGCTGCTATGATTATTCCAAGGGATACGCAAATAGTTACCAGCTCCCAGAATGCAAGTCTTATGGGCTCTTTTAGTCCGAAATAATTTATGCTTAGTTCAATGTCCTTGTTTTTCATGAACAACGAAATGATAAGTATGACGAAGGCCAGCTCAATCAGCCTTTTTATTAGTCTCATGACAACTCCTGTTTCACTGAAAAAAGTTCTTTGAACGCTCGAGCAAGTTTTTCGCGTGTCTGCCTCAAGTGCTCAGGGATTATTCGAACATCCGCCAGTACCGGCATCATGTTTGTGTCGCCTGCCCATCGAGGAACAATGTGATAATGAACATGTTCAGCTATCCCTGCGCCGGCGATTATACCCAGATTTATTCCAATGTTAAAACCATCCGGCCTCATGACCTTCTTCAAAGCCTGAATAGCTTTACAAACTTCCTGAATCAAAAGGCTGTTTTCCTCAACCTCTAGGTCACATATCTCCGAAACATGACGGTAAGGGACGACCAGCAAGTGGCCGTTATTGTACGGATATTTATTCATTATAGTATACGCCCCGTCTGACCTGTGGACAATCAGAGTTTCCTCATCTAATTCAGATTGGGGCTTATCACAAAAAATACAACCAGCTTCTTTCTTTTTTCCTAGAATGTAGTCAATCCGCCACGGGGCCCAAATTCGTTCCATATTATTTTACTCTGAATCGTCAAGCCACTTACGACCCTACAACCTTTTTAAAAACTGATTTTCATTCTTGTCATGCGTTCAAAATACACCAAATACTATTTCTTTAAAAACTTTTTCCAGCGCTAGTTGGTATATTTATAATTTCCATCTTGAGTTCCGATCCCAGAATTTCTAAAAGACCTACCGTACATTCATCGAAATATATATTGTGGGAAGCTGAACCAGGGTTGAACATCAAAACGCCTTTCACCTTCCCAAAAAATGGAACGTGCGAATGACCATAAACTACCAGATCAGGAGGATCTTCTTCAAATCTGGATAAAATCCGTTCTTGCAAACCCTGTTTTGAACCCCACCCATGTATGAGGCCAATTCTTTTATTTTCAGCCTCGATTATTCTGACTTGAGGAATGGCTTCGACAATTTCGTAATCATCCATGTTGCCACAAACCGCAAGAGTCTTTCTTTCTTCCAAACAGTTCAGGACTCTAGCTGTAACTATGTCTCCCGCGTGCAAAATCATGTTTACGTCTTTAAAAACGTTGTCCAGTATGTGGTTCAACACCTTGTCCGGAGACTTCATGTGGGTGTCGGACAAAACCCCAATCCTCATTGAGAATAACCTCAGGACTCAGTTTCGTGTCGATCTTCTTTTACCGACACAAGAGAAAAAGCGCCTCCAACTACGATCTTGGAACCAGCTATAATCACGAGCCCACCTACATCAGAATAGGCTTCGGCCCTGTTCAGCGCAGATTTGAGCGATTCACCCGAAATCAGTCTCATTCCAAGGTCCTTGGCAAAAGACGCCGCCCAACCTGCGGACCGCGACAACACAGTTACAGCATGTATTCCTCGACCAGGAACATATGTTGATACCCCAAAAACATTCTTGAATTTGTCGAGTCTCAAGACCAGACGGTCGTGAAAAGGTGAACCCTGGGAATGGAGATAGACATCCAGAGGATTACTGGAATGAATAAAGGAATCAGCCCCGCTGGAAACAATTACAGTATCGGACGCTGACTCCAGATCCCGGCCAACAAAATCAGCCATCGCGCCGCTCATGCAACTCATCGGGGCGACACCCGTGTTTCGGCTTGCCAGATCGCAGTAACGAACTATTTCCGGGGCCGATGAGTAGATTTGGATTGGGGTCTGAGTTTCCCTCAAGGCTGGATGCTGCCTCAGATATTCTTCTATTTGATAACGGTAACGAAAAACTGATTCTTTAGCTTTTGCAGAAAGATCAGCCTTCGCTTGAACGTGAATGTTCGTCTCACGCACATCCACGCTAAAACTTACGGAATTGGGTAGAGGAATCCGATTTCTGTAATCTTTTATTTCGTAAATGTTTTGAACGGCAGACATTAGGGTTTCCAAACGAAGGTGGTTTATTGATTTATAGAGACACGCTTTACCTTGAACTGGGGAGATTGACTAGAATCAACAGCAAATCCAATTTCCAAACATTCATGTAAATTAAGGAAGCCTAATCCGCATTCCAACCAAAGCCGACTTGCGAGGGATTATTAATGAGGCTAGCGCTTGTGTCAAGGATAATTTCCTAGATTCATTAGTCATCTAGACCCACATTATTCCCATACGCCGAGTGGGCATATGAGTTATGGGTTGCCGACTCCCAAGAATTTTGTTAATTTTAAGTAAAGTTCTTTTCCTGGATGTAACTATGCAAAGCCTTCTCGTCAATCCTGTTTATTCACAGACATTCTGGTCATTCGACAAAGTCCTGAAAATGACCGGTAAAAAGGGCCTACTTCCTCCACTCGGTCTCTTAACCCTCGCTTCTCTGCTCCCAAATGACTGGAACATCGAGTTGGTGGACATGGTCTTTCAGGACATATCCGAATCTCAGTGGGACCGATCAGACTTGATTCTCATCTCAGGAATGACTGTTCAACAAAAAGGTATAGTGGAAGTCATCAAAGAGGCCAAAAAGCGTGGCAAGACTGTAGTAGTGGGTGGGCCGTGGTCTTTTCACGTTCCTGAACAGGCTTTCGAAGCTGGCGCTGATCTCGTCGTGAAGGGCGAAGCTGAAGTCCTAATGAGTGAGATTCTTAAATGTCTAAAGGCTCAGGATTTCGGACATATCATACAATCAGACGGACGGGCCGACATGACGAAAAGCCCTGTTCCAAGATTCGATTTGCTTGATATGAACGCCTATGTAGACATGGAGGTTCAGTTCACCAGAGGTTGTCCGTTCAAGTGCGAATTTTGCGATGTAACTATGATGTTAGGTCGGAAAGTACGCGCCAAAAACCCTGAACAGATCATTCAGGAACTGGAACTCCTTGATAAACTCGGATGGCGACGGCTTGTTTTCTTTGTTGATGACAATTTCATCGGCAGTATTCAGAAAACGAAGGCCTTACTGAAACAACTAATACCCTGGATGGAAGCTAGAAACAGGCCTTTCAACTTTTACACCCAGGCGTCCGTAAACTTGGCCGCAGACGAAAAGCTAATGGAAGACATGTATGTGGCAGGTTTTAATCGGGTCTTCGTAGGTATTGAAACCCCGGATGAAGCATGTCTTAAGGATGCCGGAAAACTGCAGAATACCAACATCGACTTAAATCAGGTGTGCAGAAAAATTTCAAAAGCTGGGTTCCAGGTAATTGCCGGCGCGATCCTTGGCTTTGATGAGGAAACCAAAGGAGCTGGCGAGCGTTTGATCAACTTCGCGGAGAACAACTATATTCCGGAATTATTCACTACTCTTCTTCAAGCAGGGCCCGGTACCGACCTCTGCGTCCGGCTTAAATCCGAGAATCGGCTATTGGAAATGAAGGAAGAGCATATGAGTAACCAGACCGGTCTGGTTAACTTCATACCCACCAGACCACTCGAAGAGATAGCTAACGAATTCATAGCTGTTTACGACACATTGTATAAACCTGAAACCTACATGGGAAGAGCTTATCATCTCTTCGCCGAAATGGACCCACCTCAATATAAAAAACCTTTTAAGGCCCCATATTTATGGGAACTAAAGGCCGCGGCCATTACAATATTTAGAAATGGCGTGCTGTACCCCACAAAAGGATTGTTCTGGAAATATTTCTTTAAGGCGCTCTGGAACTTCCCGACCCGTTTCGACAGATTCATTGTTTCATTGATAGTCGCTGAACATTATTATGATTTCAAGAACAAGATCCATAAAGGTATCAAATCACAATTGACCGAACTTTCACCGGAATTGAGAAACAATTGCTACAACAAGCTGGACGGTACAACGACATACGCGCCAGCCTTGGAACATAACTAAGGATTGTCGATTCAGGCAAGTTAAGTTCCAAATTGTTTTTACTTTTCGGATTCATTCCGTTCACCCGTTGACCCCTCAGACACCAACTGTTGTAGGTCATAAATCTTTATTTGGCTTCGTGATAACAGAAAGGCCAGCCAGTCTGTTTTTTTCCGTTCCAGGACTATTAATCTTTGGCCAGAAAGACCTGACAACGAATCAACAGTGAAATCAACTATCATGCCCTGGGCTTTTGGCGTGCTCCATCGCTGCTCCAATGCGTCACCATTCCACATAAGTCCCATGATTCGCCCTTCCTCGAACATCTTGGTTCTTGAAAGCATCCTCATGGTCCCAGAACTGTGGGAAATACATAAAACTTGAGCCGGAGCGCCAGGGGTAGGGCGCCACCAATTGATCCGGGGACGGACATAAACCTGCTCCGTGTTAAGGTCTTTAACCCTGTCTCTTAACTCTTCAGGGCCATACCACCTCAAGATTATGTCAGAACCTCCATAATAATCTTTGGAGACATATAATCGCTTACCATCAGGATTGTAGATCCTCAAGTGATCATTTTTGTCATAGACCGCAATCAAGGGTTTTCGCTTACCCTCAAAGTCACCGATGGTAAAACCAAAAATTGGTATTTTTAGTGGTACACCGAACCTATCCCCTGCCTCTAGTGATGAGCCTTTGTCCTCCATTCGATATATAGGGCCATCATACATCTGAGAAAGCCCTTTGCTCTGGCCGAGCAAAATAGGCCCATGCGTGGGGTAATCGATCACTCTAAGGAAGTAACTCACGTTTTCTATTACAGGGACAAGCTTGCCGTCCTTATATTCCAGCACAAATGAGGCCACTGAGCCCCTGTTCTGGGCTGTCACGTAAATTCTCGGAGGACCACTCTTTCGTATTTTGGCTACATCTATAGCTTTTATTTCAAGACTGCCGGCGGAATATTCTGTTAAGAGGGACAACGTATTCTCAGAAAAGCGATAGAGATATACGGTAGAAGGACTTGCTACGACGATCTCGTTTTTCCCATCACCATCTACATCTCCCACACCTAGCCCTATGGCTAAAAGACTCAATTCCTGGCTTCGCCACAACTTTTCGGAGGCGCTCTTTTTCTTTCCGGAATCTGGTTCAGCTTTGGCGATAACCATATTGGTGGAAGCCGGAGCCAACGTCGTCCCCGCTACGGTGTCCACCATTGAACCCAGCGCAAGTCCGGACTGGGCAAACAAAACTACAAGAGAAAATGAAACTAGTCTTGCGAACAAAGCCATCGTGACCTCCAATTTGACAGGGCCAAGGGAAAATATTCCAATATGGTTATCGTGTCTAGTAAAAGCTTTCCAAAAACGTTAAATGATACATTGTAAATGACTTAGATCAAAATTCAAAGTGATCTTGTAAAAGGCGGGACCAAGCAAATGGTTGAATTGACCAGCATGCCGTTTTCGTTAGTCGGCCTAAATCAAGCTACTCGACTAGAAAAATGACACATACCTCTCCCCCGCGTCACAAATTATGGTGACGACAATTCTCTCCGGTCCGAATTTTGACGCCTGCTCCAATGCGGCGCTATAGGCTGCGCCTGAAGACAGCCCGGCGTAGATACCGTAACGGATCGCAAGGGTCCTGACCGCTTCCTCCGCCTGGTCGTGTCCCACTCCAACGACTTCATCGATCAGGCTTACATTCAAATTTTTCGGTACAAAACCAGCCCCGATTCCCGCAAAGTTATGAGGCCCGGGGTTACCCCCACACAAGACTGCCGACTCCGCTGGCTCAACAGCTACTATCTTGACATCCTTGTTCCTTTTCCTAAGCGCCTCCCCTACCCCTGTAATCGTCCCGCCAGTGCCAACACCCATAACAAATGCATCCGGAGGGCGCTTGAGTTCCTTGAGAATTTCAACAGCCGTGGTTAACCTATGAGCCTCAGGGTTCGCGGGGTTTTCGAATTGATTCAACATCCTGCAGTTATGGCCATTCTTCGATATTTCGTGGGCCTTATCAATTGCTCCTCTCATTCCCGCTGAAGTCGGAGTTAAGACTATTTCCGCTCCGTAAGCCGCCAGGAGTTGCACCCTCGCATGATGTACGGTTTCCGGCATTACGAGTGTCAGAGCATATCCCTTGGCCGCCGCAATCGCGGCCAGGCTGATGGCTGTATTCCCGCATGAAGCCTCAACAAGCCGGCCCCCTTGTCTCAGGAGACCGTCCCTTTCCATTGAATGGACAATGTTTAGACACATACGGTCTTTGAGCGACCCGCCGGGATTAAGAAGTTCCAGTTTGGCCCAGATCTGGGCCCTTTTCTCAAGTTCAGCGCCCCCTAGTCGAACCATAGGGGTCTTTCCTACACAATCTGATATAGTGGGACCGTTTCGCATTTATTCGCTCAGACTTAAATTTTGTCGATGACACTAAATAAAGTACATGTATTTGTGATCCAATTCCCGTGAAAGACCTTCTTTGCGCGCAGTCGCACAAAGATCAGCGATTGTGACTGAATTGTAATAATCTATCAGTATTTTCTGGGTCTGTTTCCATACATGGCGTGTTACACAACCCTGGCAAACGTCGCAATTACCGCGTTTGCATTCATCTTCACCCAAACACCGAACCGGCACAATTGGGCCCTGCGCCGCCTGAATGATGTCACCGACACTGATTTCCGACGAGTCCTTGGCTAGCATGTATCCACCGCGCGGGCCCCTCCTGCTCTTCAGGAGCCCGGCCTTGAGAAGTTTATTAAAAATTTGTTCTAGATAACGCTGGGAAATTTTCTGGCGTCGTGAAATGTCTTTAATTTGAGTAGGCTCTCCTCCGCCATGGTAGGACACGTCAAACAAGGCGCGTACACCATATCGACTGGTTGTAGTAATTCGCATGTGTCATCCTCGTATAAAACCATTGGACTAAGAAGAATCTCTACATCAATGGTTAATTAACCTTACTATTGATGTCAAGATAATTTTCCATTTTCATACCAAAGCATTCCTATATGCTTCACGTCGGATTGTCTCAAATCAAATCCAATATTAAAACAGAATTTGTTCAGACTAAATAGAGTAAACTCCTATAAATCTGAAATTGCGATTTCCTACATGGTATGCGCTAAACTTCATTTCTAATCCCATACTTGACAAACAGCATTTACAGTTTATCTGTTTATTGCGTGTTAAGAATTATTTTGGCCCTGGATTTCATCGAAATAATGTGTTGTTGACAGTGGCGCGATGAAGTGATAGTTGTACTATTTTGAAATCTGGTGAGGTCAAAATGGGTAGCATTATTAAGAAAAGAAGAAAGAAGATGCGCAAGCATAAACATAAAAAGCTTCGCGCTAAGCAGCGGCACAAGAACAAGTAGGTAAAGTTGAAATGACCATAGAAGGCTTGTTTACCGAGTCTGATCGCTCTATCGTAGACAGGGCGGCCCGCTTGGCCGAGGGTCTTGTCTTGCGTTATTTCAACTTAGCCTCTGATGACTGGGTAAAAAATCCATATTCTCTGCTAACATGGAAAGAGGCTTCGAGCTGTTTGCGTGACACTAACGTTTTCGCTCAAACCGTTCGTTTCGGGTCCCGAAAGAGGGGCAAGGCCCAACATCCGGAGCATAAACCTAATTATTACGGGATACTACTTCAAGACCCAGCAATATTGAGGGCCCTACTTAGACCTCAGCGTCATGATCTATGGACTCTGGGGCTATTTGTGCTTACACACGAACTCGTTCATATTGTCAGGTTTAGGAAGTTTGAAGTTGATTTCTGCGGACCCCAAAATGAGCGGGAAAAGGAAGAGGAACTGGTCCACGATATCACTAGAGAAATGCTTAGCGGTGTCGAAAATATGGACAATTTGTTCAGTCTTTATGAATCCAGATTGAGAATTTAACGTCTTAATTAATGTAGATTAAAAGATACATCAGGAGGTTTTCTGATCATGCCGATTTATGAATACCGGTGCGAAAAGTGTGGGAAAGAATTTGAAGCTTGGCAGAGAATATCGGATGACCCAATTGAGAATTGCTCCGAATGTGGTGGTACAGCCAAAAAATTGATATCACAGTCTACCTTCGTGCTTAAAGGGTCAGGATGGTACGTTACCGACTACGGAAATCGTAGCTCAGCGGCGGCGGCCAGTAAAACCAGCAACTCATCCAGCAATCCAACAAGTAAGTCGACATGTGCGGACACGGACACTACGAAGTCGTCAACCACGTCTAGCGCTTCAACTACAGCGTCGACTGAATCGTGATTTATACTTGGGGCCGAAAGAAGCGCCTGAGAACCTGAGGTTCATATGAAAATTAAGAGAATCGCCCATCTTGGAGTAGCAGTACAAGACCTGGAAACAGCTATGAAGTTTTTCACTGACAGTCTCCCACTGGAAGTTACACACACGGAAGACTTTAATGGAATGAAGATTGCTTTTATTCCTATAGGTGACAGTTCCGTCGAACTCCTCCAGGATGTCTCGGGCGCTTCCGCTATTAAGAAATTCGTAGACAAAAACGGAGAGGGAATCCACCACATAGCATACGAAGTTGATGACATCAACGAGGCGATAGCCGAACTTAAAGCAAAAGGGATAAAATTGATAGACGAAACACCTCGGCAGGGCGCGCATGGAATGTCAGTAGCGTTCATGCATCCAAAAGCTACACACGGGATACTTATGGAACTTTGCCAGTCTTCTGTCGAGCCCCATTAGGCCCGTTTTTACCGTATTCCTTTCCTCAAGCTCGATTAGGGTGGTTTTGATATTTCGATGACTGGTTTTGTGTTAAACCCGAAATTTCCGACCATCCTGTGGGTACGTTTTTTATCAATAGAGAAGTCTCGTGGCAGGTTTGCCTTTGCAATTTACCGGCGTGTGATCGTATACTGCTTTTACAAATTTCTTGAACGTTCTTCAGGGCATTTTTTCAAAAAATCCCCTTAAGTCTGAAAACACAAAATAACGTCTTGGAGGTTGTGGACATGGCCGAAGTTACTATGCCTATGAACGGAAAAGTCATAAACATAATGGTTAAGGTAGGTGACGCGGTTCAGGAAGACGCTGAACTCGTTGTCATAGAAGCCATGAAGATGGAGCTTCCTGTAGTTGCGGTCGCAAGCGGAACTATAAAAGAAATCAAAGCAAAAGTCGGAGAATCCTACCAAGTTGACGATGTTCTCGTAGTCATTGGTTAATGAAGACGCGGGACTATTTTATTTGACATCTTTATCTTAAGCAGCTTCCCGTATTGTCTGTTTCGACGGTTGACGGAGCGACGTTTCCCCGTCCTGCCCCGTCACCCAATATTAAATATGAGCCGTTGTTGTTTTGCTGTGAACAAAGCGGCGCGCTGGCTGGTAAGCCTGGACTTGGAGATAGTCCTGACAATTCAAGAGCATGCTTAATCTTTTGATTGCTCACATTCCTCATGTCTTGTCAACTTTGGACTCCAGGGGGTCATTTCTATGCCTCAACTATTCGATAATACATATATAAACTCAATTGAACTGAGCAACAGGGCCGTCAGGTCCGCCACATGGACAGGAACTGGCGACGCAAAAGGCTTTGTAACTGATTTTACTCTGGATCTCTATGGTCGTCTTGCCCAGGGCGGCGTCGGCCTCATTATCACCGGCTATCAATACATCCTCCCAAATGGGATCCAGTTGCCCTTCATGATTGGAAATTACGATGACTCACAAGTAACTGGCCTCAAAAAAATGGCGGACACGATACACGCGACAGGCGGCAAGGTAGTCGGCCAAATTGTTCACACCGGGTTCCGGGCCACTCCCAAACTGTTTCCTGTGGAGGGAGAGATTTGGGCCCCATCCGAGGTGTACGATCCCACTGTCAAACACCCAGTGAAGGTAGTCACCAAGAATGAAATTCTTGAACTTGTACTAGCATACGCAAATGCGGCGAGACGACTCAAACAAGCGGGATTTGACGGTGTTCAACTCCACGCCGCTCACGGTTATGGTATTAACCAGTTTCTAGCCCCATGCTGGAACACAAGAGGCGATAGCTACGGTGGAAATCCAGCCAATCGTTACCGC